>NZ_BOVK01000054.1 GCF_018403685.1 Xylanibacillus composti | reverse complement strand
AAAATCTTTGACAGACCCGTTGACAATCCAAGATCAGAATTACGTAGGAATTATTGAATACTTACTTCATTTCGCTTTGTGAACGCAGCTATCATAAGGTTTTAGAGCCAGTTGAAAACTTATTCTTTCCTATTTATGATCTTGAAGTATAGCATTCAAGTCAATGGTGGTCCCTTCGGAGGCAATAAATATCAACGAAACGATAATTGAAGAGAAGTTAGTCTAATAAATGAATGCTCAAGAGAACGCCTTTTCTGTGGTGTTCTCTTTTTATATAGATACTCTTCAAAAAGCCGGTTGCCTGACAACATGTTCAGTGCAACCGGCTTTTTGCGTGAAAGGAGAATTGCCGGATGTCCAAGGTGATCGCCCTTGCCAATCAGAAAGGCGGCGTGGACAAAACGACAACAGCGGTCAATCTGGGAATCGGTTTGGCTGCTGAAGGGAAAAAGGTTTTGCTGGTCGATGCGGACGCGCAAGGCAACCTGACGGATTCGTTAGGGTTTCACGAACCGGACAACCTGCCGGTATCGCTAGCCGCAGCGAACAGCGTCAATATTCCCGTTCAGGCGCATTATTTGCCGTCGAAAGACATGACGAACCTTTGTAGACGATCACCCGCGTTCGTCGTCAAATCGCACAGCATCCATATGGTCTACGGAGCGTGGATTATTTTTTGATGTATATAGGGTCATACTAAAGTCGAGGTGAACAAAATGGATGCAAAAAGAAAAAAAGAACTTATGGAAATCTATAAAAATAGACATCCTGAAATGGGTGTAATCTCTTACCGTTGCAGAGAAACTGGCGAAGTATTTTTAGGTATCTCCAAAGATACAAATTCAGACTTTAACAGCACGAATATGAAATTGGCAGCCAACTGGCATCCCAATAAACGATTACAGGAACTCTGGAACAAATACGGCTCGGAAGGCTTTGAACTATCCGTTATTAAAGTATTACAGTATGATGACCCACATGAAGATCATACAGCAAAATTAGAAGGTTTGAGAGAGCAGTGTCTCGCTGCTGATGCTAATGCGAGGAGGATATGGCGATGAATGAAAAAGTTGTTATGATAGCAAATGATTATGAGCGTATAGATGGCAGAAACGCCTATGAATCCGGCATCAAACGGTTAACATTAGGTGCGCCTATGCTGGAGGAAAATAAAAAAATGCAGATTGCCGCACAGATTTGGAAAAATGATAACGATGGTGAATGGATTTTGGCCCAGGAGCTGCCCATCCATCAAATATTTGACATGATTATCTTTTTGTCCAGAACATTGCTTTACTTCAAGGAAGCTTATAGACTTCCACTTTTATATGACCCTGAGAATCCTAGCGTGGAACGTATTGGAATACAAGGTGGTGTATTACCTGTGGAAGTTTGTACTGACAATGAAAACATCAATAAGGATATCAAGGCATTTGCCCAGAGTCTGAACGATTTAGGAGAATTAATTGGGGAACGCGGGCGGGTACTAAGCCGCATTTTAGAAGAGTTGGAGTGTTATTAAATATGAAACAGACCTGTATTCTGTCAACTGCCAGGCAACTGACAGAAGAGGAACAATCCCTTGTCTGGAAAAAACCACCTTCACATATTGAGAGTGAGGCAGAAAAACGTATCTATCAGGAAGTAGTAAGAAATTGGAATCGCGGTGAAATGAAAATCAGTACCATTTTGCTGGAGGGAGATGCTGGTTCGGGAAAAACCCAGCTTGCTAAAGCTTTATCTGCTCATTTTAACTTGCCTTATACGAAAGTAACCTGTTTTGCAGATATGGATAAGTCCGATGTGCTGGGTTCTATTCTTCCGGTATTGTCGGAAAAAGATGATCAATCAGGTCCTGTTGAATATCGCTATTACCCTTCAGAAATTGTCCGTGCGTATGAAAATGGATGGCTTTTGGAGATTCAGGAACCTACGGTAATTAGGGATGCTGCTGTGTTAATGGCTCTAAATTCCGCATTAGAACCAGATGGCAGTCTAAACTTGCCTACCCGAATCGTACATCGGCATCCTGATTTTATTGCCGTTATCACAACAAACCGCGGCTACAATGGCTTCCGTCCTCTAAATGAAGCTTTGCGTGATCGAGTGCAACATGCAGAAAAACTGGATTTACCACCCAAAGAGGTTATGATGCAACGGGCCAAAGCGAAGACGGGTTATCAATCTGAACATGTTCTTGCTCTTTTAGCCGAAGCCATTATGCTGCTGGATGAAACAGCTCGGGCTAATGCCATCAAAGGTGTGGCTGGGATGCGTTCCTATATCTTCTGGGTTGATGCCGTTCAGAGCGGTGCCTCTGTACAAAATACACTATATCATAAGGTGCTTTACAAAATTACCACTGACACGCAGGAGCTTGCCATTTTGGAGCAGGCGCTGGCAAGTCATGGCTTGACGGAGAAGCTTGAGGAATTGGATATCATCTGTCCTTCGCATTCAGAGGGAGAGAATCCGGAAGTAATGGAGCTTCATATTTCCGATAACGGAGAATTCTCTGCCGAAACCGATCAAGTTGACAAAAATGCAGCGCGTCTGAGAAAATCAGTAGACAGCGAGGGGCATTCGGATACGAGCAGTGATGAAAATACCGATGTTTCTAGCAATGATAATGGAGAAAACGGCACCCCCTTTTATCATGAGCTTGATCCATCCGATACAAATGAACGACAAAAACAAGAATTTCGTAAACAATTGAACAGGGAAGCACGGCAAAGTGTTCAAGGCACCTGCCATGAAGAAATCAAGCTTATTGTCCACCGCCCGGAAGCAACCGCTCAAGACAGGGAAGAATATAACAGCCTGGTTGCAGCCTTGCTGCCAGTTATTCGGGAACTGATCAGAAAAACAAACCCGTTTTTAGAGCATGAAGTATCCGCTGAATTCGCCAAATCCCGGCTATATGGCACTAAATTTTGCGCGGATCAGGCCGCTTCTCTGGATTTTCGCGTATTTGCCCGCAAGCGCCCGCCGGAGGAAGAACCCTCCCTTGCGGTTGCTCTCAGGATTGATGAATCAGCGTCAATGTCGGCCTTTGGCCGTTTGGATGCAGCAAAACAGGCAGCCGTCGCTTTATATGAATTCTGCACAGGGTGCGGCATTCCGATCATGGTTTACGGGGATACGGCAGACCGCTCCAAGCAGGAGCAAATGTCCGTCTATGCCTATGTAGACTTCGAAAGCAAAGATGCAGATGAAAAATATGCTCTTATGAACATTCAGGCTCGCAGCAACAATCGGGATGGTATGGCATTGCGCATGATTTCTGATCGTTTGCTTAAGGCGCCTCAAAAAACCAAACTAGTAATCAGCATCAGTGACGGGCAGCCTAAGGCTATGCTTGATTATACAGGTGAAAAGGCAGCGCATGATATGAAACATACTTTGCAGGAATTTAGGCGAAAAGGCATCCAGTTCCTGGCGGCAGCGATTGGACAGGATAAAGAGGCTATCCGAGAACTATATGGTGCTGAAAACACACTCGATATAACCGATTTGAAGCAGCTTCCAGCAAGATTGGTCCAAGTCATCGCAAGGTTCCTGTAGTTTGTAACTAAGCAGAAATGGAGGTGGCGGCATGGACAGTGTGAAGATAGGCAAGTTAATTGCCAAGCTCCGTAAGGAAAAGAAGCTTACCCAGAAAAATATAGCAGATGCATTGGGTATTCAAAATAAAACGGTTTCGAAATGGGAATGCGGTTTAGGGTGTCCTGATCTGTCGTTGTGGCCGGAGCTATCTGCTATTTTGGGCGTTGATATGAAGCAGATGATGGAGGGTGAAATCACATCAAATCAGCCCGATAGCGGCAACATTGACAAAGTGCGTTTTTATGTCTGTTCTTCCTGCGGAAATATTTTGGTTAGCACAGGAAGTGCCTCTATCTTTTGCTGTGGAAGACAATTGGAACGTATATTGCCTATGGGTCCACCTGCCGCAACTAAAATCACAGTAGAGGAAATGGATACGGATTATTTTATCACCTTTGACCATCCAATGACCAAAGAACATTATATATCCTTTGTGGCCTTTGTTAAAAGCGACAGAGTATTACTGAACCGCCTTTATCCGGAGCAAAGTCCAACGTGTAGGATTCCTGTAAATACGGGCGGTAAACTCTATGTTTATTGCATCA
Source organism: Xylanibacillus composti (assembly GCF_018403685.1). NCBI lineage: Bacteria > Bacillati > Bacillota > Bacilli > Caryophanales > Paenibacillaceae > Xylanibacillus > Xylanibacillus composti. Next base: position 4,562 of record NZ_BOVK01000054.1, on the reverse strand, counting down.
AACATGGTTTGTCGGTATATTCAGATATTAGTCGAGCAGAACTGTGATTGTGCAGTCTGCTCTTTTTTCTGGAGGGTTTATACTAGGCTACCAGTAAGCTGAGTAAGGTAAATATGAGTGGAGTGCATAATAGGATTACAACGAATCAAGATCAAGCCTAACGGCCACTCAATCACTCAAAATCGTTAAGTTAAGTTGCTCGAGACGAGCAGAGTTTGAGATCAAATCGACCTCGGTGATTTTCTCGTCTTTTATTGTAAATTGGATCACGTACAGTAACCTCCCGCCTGGAGCTGCAATCGCCCCAATGCGTCCATTCACAAGGGCCACTTGCGCAGCTTTGGCGTGTCCCGATACCTTCTTGGCCAAGGAGGCGGCGCCTTTGGTCTCGGCTCGTACGCCCGCTTCTCGATCGTCTCGAAGCACGACATCCGGATCCAGCATCGCTACCAGCGAATCGAAATTCCCGGCGTAAGCGGCCGCCAGGAAAGCTTCAACTAGCTTCCGCTGTTGATTCAAATCGGTTTGGGAATCAATCGCATTCCCTCTTACCTTTTGGCGCGCACGGCTTGCAAGTTTTCTAGTGGCGAGTTCGGATTTCCCCACGATAGGTGCAATCTCGCTGAATGGCACGGCAAAGATATCATGCAAAACAAAGGCCATTCGTTCTGCTGGTTTAAGCTTATCTAATACAACTAGTAGTGCAAGTCCGACGGAGTCGGCCAGCAGTGCTTCTTGTTCAGGATTGTATCGGTCTTTAGCCAAATTTTCTGGCATATGCTCATCCATGTATTCCTCGCGCCTTGCTTTCCTCGAACGCAGCATGTCAAGACAAATTCGCGATGTGACTGTGGTCAGCCATCCGCCTAAATTCTCAATCTTGCTTCGGTCTGAACGGTGAAGACGCAACCACGTTTCTTGCACGGCATCCTCTGCTTCTGACAATGATCCGAGCATACGGTAGGCTATAGCCAGCAGATGATTTCGCTGCGATTCGAATTGTTCTTCCATACGACTGAATCCTCGCTCCTCTTTCATCCTGTTTCTATTTGTGCTTCTTACCCTATTGACGAATATAGTTCAGCAAACGTGACAAAAGCAAAATGTCGTGACGGTCACACTCTCATCGTACGACACGTCAAGATAATGTGAGGCCGAATCAAGGGCTCGATAACATCAACAAAGGAGTGTTTCCGATGAAATCCAGAACAAGAAATCCGGTTATTATTTTACCTGAAGCGGGTCAAGCCTTGCAGTCGCTGGGCAAGGCCTTGTTTGCTTCAGCCGAGGACAACAAGGTGCCGGCCCGTACCCTCTTCCTTGCCTACCTTCGCGTTAGCCAAATCAACAGGGATAGCGTCTGCGTGGATCTTCATTCCCGCAATGCGATGGCAGCAGGTGAATCGATTGAGCGGATTTTAGCCGTTTCTGCTTGGCGTGAGACAACAAATTTTTCAGAGGCGGAACGTGCGGCGCTGGCACTCAGCGAGTCGATGACTCGACTGCATGATCAGATCGATCCTGTACCTGAAGAAGTGTATCAAGAAGCAGCCCTTCACTATGATGAGGCGGCCCTGGCTACGCTTATTACCGGGATTGCCACGGCCAACCTTTACAATAGGCTTAACGTCGCTACCCGTCAAGTCGTGGACGTCTTGTCCCACAAATAAATGGGCATTCGCCACACAATCGGAAATGGAGGTTCTCTTTCAATATGGCAACAGTGCTTTACATTACAGCTCACCCACGCGATGACGAGCGATCTTATTCCATGACAGTAGGAAAAGAATTTGTGCAAGCTTATCGTTTAGCTCGTCCGCAGGATGAGGTGGTTCATCTCGATTTATATAAAATGGATATCCCGCATATAGACGCTGATATTTTGGATGGGTGGGATAAACTGAGAACCGGTATGTCTTTCGAACAACTAACGCTTGCGGAGCAAACGAAAATCGGACGTATCAATGAACTTGTAGATCAATTTGTAGCCGCAGATAAATATATCTTTGTCAATCCCATATGGAATTACTCCTATCCGCCGGTGATGAAAGCATATCTTGACACGATCTGCATCGCGGGCAAGACATTTAAATATCACCCTGATGGAAGCAGAACCGGCTTGCTTGGCGATAAGAAAGCCGTTCACATTCAAGCTAGCGGAAGTGTGTTATCACCTGGATCAAACACGATCAGCGAAGGTTTTGAAATGGGGCATCGGCATCTAAATGTCATTATGGATTTTGTGGGACTAACTGACTTTCAAGCTGTTTTTGTTGAAGGTACGGCCGAGCATCCTGAGCAAGCAACGCAGTTTAAAGAAGAGGCAATTCAAAAAACGCATCAAATAGTGGAGAACTTCTAAGAGAAGAATTCCATAAGACGAGGGAAGTTGATTTATCAGCTTCCCTTTAGTCAGTTAGTGTTGAATACAACTACGAAGGTCAAAGGGCAGATATTTAACACTGCATTCATGCACCGGGGCTGACGCCCTCGGTCGCAGAAGGGGGTTCTAGGAAGCGGTTGTTGCGATAACCTCCTACGTTGGGTTCGTGAATGCGGAAACGTTATAAGAAATAGGTGCTGAATAAATTCAAAACCAAGGTTCTTGTTGGATATAATAAACTGTTAAGTTATAATCAAGCTAAAGGAGGCAGAGTTTGATGAGCATACCCAATGACGGTTGGATCTCGCGGAGACGTATCCAAATGAATAACTACAATCATTGAGTATTCGACAAATAATTGCGTCGAGTACTTTTTAATTTAAGCGCATAATGGGAGTAATTCAAGGATGGCACCTACATCTAATAACAAAGTGTTCACGTATCGGTGGACAAGCCCCCTCGGGCCCGGAAGATACGACGGGGAAGCAGTTGCCGGGCCACATTCGCACCACCTAACCGCATTGCGGACCTTAAAGTGGCGGGCGTCATGAAAACGGAAACGTGATCCGGTAACCCAACTTAGCTGGGAGGTATTCTATGAAGCTTTTCAACTTTTTTAAGCGAAGTAATAAAAGATCAGAGGAGTCATCACATAACAATACTTCTTCAAATCTGTTGTTTTCTCATGATTTAGAGGAAGCTCAAAAACGATTAAATGAGACGGACTATCAAGGTGCAATATTATATGCTGAAAGACACATGAACTCTGAGAATAGAGAAGTAATGATTGAAGCTCATAAACTAACTGCATTAGCTAACTTTCGACTGGGGAATTATAACAAAGCGGCGAAATTATACGAAGCTGTTACAAGGAATAATGGTCATGATGTTCATACTTGGTTTAACTTAATGACGTCTTCGATACTTTCAAGAAATATCGAATTAGGTGTAAAGGCATTTAAAGTTGCAGTTGACCTGAGGGAGAAATCTACAAATTCCAATGATATATCTATTCCGCATATCAAATATTATTACTGTCGTGCCATGGCCGAAATAAATGAATATGAACTGGCAATTAAAGAATTAAATGATTTGATGGAATACTATAAGCAGCTGAAGGTAACTGACGTTATGTTTTTGTACATGAGGGGTGTTCCATCTTTAGCACAAACCATGGAAGCAGCAATAATAATACTGAATGGACTTGGTAATTCAGTTGACCATGAAATATGGATAGAAAATATTCAATCCGAGCTGGATGAGGAAGGAAAAAAATATTTAGAAGAGATAAAGAAGGAGTTTTCTTCCGTTCTTAATTAAATGGATGATATTGAGAGAAATCTCAATAAAGCAGGTTCGTCATATATCATTGTGTTTGCATCGGCGGACAAGCCGCCTCGGTTCCGGAATAAGTCGAAAGAGGGAATAGTCGAGACACATCGGCACCATCCAACCGCATGGCGGCCAGTCACTACGTTCTCAGGAAGGTGGGACGTTGTGAACACGGAAACGTTATCCGAAAGAACCGATAGATAAACTTGGGGGGGGGGCTCGGTGAAGAATACAAGGATACTAATAACCTGCATAATAGTATTACTTCTTGTTCTCCTATTGGCTGGATATCTCTATATTGATTTCAGGGATCCATTAAAGAGTAGAGGTATGTCTTACTATAACAATGAAACAAAGCATATATTCATAGAAATAATAAATGAGGGTTTTGCCGATATACGCTTGACAGATATTTCTATCAACGGTGATAATAGACCCCAAGCAGCAAACTTAGGATTGAGCTTTACGGGGAGACTCGTTCTTGGTGGTATTGAGGATGATCCAAAGTCCCAATTTGTAAGTATTGATGAAGTCCCAATTAGCCGAAAGTTATCAATGGATGAAATAGAGCAATTAATTAATGAAGAGAACAATAATATCCCCATTCATTATGGGATACAAATCATAAATGATGAGGATATTGAGGATATTACAATTAAATATAAATATATGGGTATCACAAAAACGATCAAGTCCAAATTTATGTGTAAATTCCCTCAGCTAGATTGTGCTACATAATGCGTGTTACTTTTGAAGCGGACCTAGGGCGATTCTCGCGCCATTCTAGATACTCTGCCATGTCGAGATACTTCTTTCCTGCAGCCCACTTCTCATCTTGCTCCATGAG
>NZ_BOVK01000053.1 GCF_018403685.1 Xylanibacillus composti | reverse complement strand
ATGCTGGGCGTACCATAAAAACCCGCACGGCTGTTAGCCGTACGGGTTGAAATGATCACAAGTCCAATTCGCTAGATGAGTTCGGCGCTCTCCAGCAGCCGTTCGATGATGGCGGCAACCTCGGCTCTGGTCATGAGGTCTTGAGGCGCCAGACTATCGCTGCCTCTGCCTGACACAATGCCTGCCTGCACACTGTCTGCCACGCCGTTCTTCGCCCAATTCGACACATCCGATGCGTCCGTGAAGGATTGGAGATTCGCTGCTGCCGACTGTTCTGAAGACGCTCCTTGAAGCTCGGTGATCGCCATCGCCTTGGCGATAATGACCATCGCCTGCTCACGGGTGATCTTGTCATTCGGACGGAAGGCGCCGTCTTCGAAGCCATTGATCAAGCCATACGCTGTTGCGGTGTTGACTGCGCTGCTGTACCAAGCGTTCGCCCTGACATCCGAGAAGCTGCTCGTTCCTTCTTCCGGTTTCAAGCCTAATCCGCGTACCAGGATTGCTGCAAATTCCGCGCGGGTGATAGCTTGATCCGGTTGGAACTGCCCGTCTTCAAAACCGCTTATGACCATCCGCGATCCCATATTGTTCACGGCATTCTTCGCCCAATGCTGCTCGACATCGCTGAAGGCGACCGGATAGGAGACAAGCGCATACGTACTGTTCGTCAGGCTGTTGATGACCGCGTACGCCACACCGTCCCGTGTGACGATCTTCATCGGCACCGAGCGAGTCGTGCCGTCCTCGTTCAACACAACAGCGGCCGTAATCATGCTGGCGTCCACGCCGGCTGGAATCGGGATTTCACGCTCGACGAAAGCGTTGAACTTCGTAACTTGCACGGCCTGCCCATTGAATTCAGCCGTTACGGTGAAATCTACTGGCGGTACGATAACTGTAAAGTTACCTTGGATTGAAGCGCTTTCCAGCAGTTCTGCCGCAGCGCTGCCGCTCTTGGCAATGTCAACGTGTACAGTGATATTCTCTAACGCTATTCCTGCTCCCAGCTGTGCGGCAAGCTGTTCGATAGCTATTTCCGACGCCGGAAGCGTATAGCTGCCGTTCGGTGTTCGAACATCCAATGTCGCTTGCTTGTTCTCCATGGCCTTGACCGCCTCGCCTGTGAGGGCAACCGTCACTTTATCGGCCATTGAGGCGACAGGTATGGTCACTACCGACTGACTGGCAGCATGCGTCAACCGTTCTGTCAGCTTCGCTGCGTCCACGGTCACATACAGCACAGCCTGTCCATTCTGCTCAGAGGCGGTTGCCGTGGCTATGGCTTGCTCGGTTTCGCCGTCAATCGTCACAGCGAGATCGGATTCATTCTGATCTATTGGCCCGGACGGTACTCCACCTCCGCCTCCGCTGCCCCCGGTGCTGCCTCCAGAGGAACGGGCCCGCGTCACTTCAATCGTGTAGGTTTTGGATGTGCCGTCTTCTGCGGTAACCGCAATCGAAATCGTATTGACACCCACATTCAAAGCCAATTCCCCGCTCGCTGTTCCACTCGCGAGGGCAACGGCTGCCCCATCGTTCACGCTTACCTTGGCGCTAGCATTCCCATCCGCGAGCGCTGCCGTGACGGTCAGGCTGCGAACGCCGTTCCTTACTCCCGCTGTATACGACGTTTCCAAGGCTGCGAACGCCGGGGACAGCTCGCCGTTTGAAAGCGTCAAGCCGCTTAAATCGGCATTATTGCTGAGCGGTTGAGTGCTGAGTCGTTGAATGATCAGATTATACTTATTATCAGTGCCGTCTTGCGCGGCAACCTGAATTTGTAACGGGTTTTCGCCCACTACAAGATTGGATAACTCATAATGATACACGCTATCCGTCACCGACTGATAGACGGCGTCGGGCACCATCAATGTTTGAGTCGGGTCGCCTTTTGAGATGTAAATATCGACTTTTTCAACATCGTGCCCCACATCCACCGTATAGTTCGCTTGACTTGGATTGAAGTCTAGCGTTCCTGGACTGACGGACAAATCTCCAAGCATCGCATTGCCGCTATGCCACTGCGCGTACAGCGTAGTAGCCGATGCCGGAATCGTGAAGCTTGATCCTGCTGGGTAGCTCGTTCCGCTTCCGTCTGCCGCCGTATTCCATCCTGCGAACGAGTAGCCCGCTTTGACCAGATTGCCTGTGTTCCCTGACACCGTTACGGCTGTGCCATACTCTTCTGTGACTGCCGACGGCACGGTCCCTGTACCGTCATCGCCATTGCCGTTATAAGTCACCGGATAACCATTGATCTTCCACTGCGCATACAGCGTGGTATCCGATGCCGGAATCGTGAAGCTTGATCCTGCCGGGTAGCTCGTTCCGCTTCCGTCTGCCGCCGTATTCCATCCTGCGAACGAGTAGCCCGCTTTGACCAGATTGCCTGTGTTCCCTGACACCGTTATGTCTGTGCCATACCCTTCTGTGACTGCCGACGGCGCGGCTCCTGTACCATCATCGCCATTGCCGTTATAAGTCACCAGATATGGATTCGGGGTCCATACGGCATACAAGGTGGTTTCCTCTGAAATCGTGAAGGTATCCCCTTCCTTATATACCGCTTCGCTAAAGGTACCCGTCGCATTCCAACCCGCGAACGAGTGGCCCGTCTTTGTCAAATCTCCTTGTCCTAACACTTCTACCGTATCGACTATACCAGGGTAATACGCCTTGCTGTCACTCGGAGCCGAACCTTCAGCACCATTTCCATTGTAGGTGATGTGCAGGGGTTCCTCCTGAAGCTCTTGTAATAGGGTTGGACCTGAATGCAATGTCAACTGCTCCAGATCCAGCTCATCCGTTTTCATCACGAACATGACCTGGCCATCCGTCGTGAAGGAGGAAAACCCTCCGCTGGTGGAAGTGACTAAATGTTGCGGGTCCTCTACATCATAATTGCGAAATGTCACGCTGTCCGCTAAAGCAAATACTTCCGTTCTACCGTCGACTAACGCCAATTCACCGCTGTTGTTTATACCGAGGATAGCGAACGCAACATTGCTGTAGCCTTCCACACTCGAATCTTCCATAGTCGCCAGTTGGTAATATTGCGCAGGAATTTCGGGCTTGGAATCATGAATCGCTGTCCCTTCTACCGCACGGCTATTCGTTGAATATGTGTAAGATGGAACCCAGCTTACGTTGTTATCGGTAATATAAGCGCCCACAATGATTTTGTCGGTGGGGTAATTTTCTACAAAAACTCTTGTACATTGAGTAGAAGTTGTTACGATACAGGGTTCATTCGCGTAAATTTCAGTAAAATAATCCGTTGATCCGTCAGAAAAGCGAATTTGGACTTCTTCCCCTGCATGCAACGGCTCTGTCAGGAAAATGGAAAAATTGCCGAATCCTGTTCCAATACATCCGCTTAAGAAAAGAATCAGCAAAAGGAAACTCAAAGGCAAACTTTTTTTCATACGACGCAACAATTCTCTTCACTCCTTATTTTTTGTTTTTGTCGGGACGCCAGCAATGCCGGATTTATAAATACCTTCTTAATCCAAGCTCCAACTATTCCAATTCATACAGGTTCGAAGACCCCTTTAGCATTGACACTTTGCCTAGCACCTTTATCAAGCTGTTCTGATCAATCGGCTTGATCAGATATCCTCTCGCCCCTGCATCGTAGGCTTGTCTCGCATAATCGCCGCTGCTGGCGGAGACGATAACGCGGACAGCAGGCAGCATCTCCTGCAGCTTGCTCGTAAAAGCAAGACCGTTCATCTCCGCCAGCTCGACGGCGGCTATGACCACATCGGGCTTTCGCTTGACGGCTGCGTCCAATGCTTCTCCCGAATTAACGCAGGCTCCCAGCCATTCCACATCGGGAATGGATCTGACGATCTGCTCGACAGCCTCCCGATCAGCAGGCTGATCATCCAGCAACATCAATTTCAACACGCTATGGGACCCGCCCCCCTTGACCATTCGGCTTCCTCCATACTAATAAACGCCAATAAAAGAATAATAAAAGAAATCCGAGGGCAAACGACAAAACCCGCGCGGCTGTTGGCCTCGCGGGTTATTGCGCAAGGTATGAATGTTCATCCGGCATGCCATGACGCTTGCAGTCTCGCATACACCGCTTCCAGTTCCTTCGATGGATCAATGCCCAGCTCCAGACGCAGTCCCTTCACGAAATTTCGGTACAGTTTTGCAAGCGATGCTTGATCCTTCTTGGCGGCATAAGCGTAAAGCAGCAATTCGACCGTTTCCTCATCCAATTCGTTGCGGTTGAATAACTTGTTCAGCATGCGAACCGCTGTTTCTTCTTCGTGCCGTTCCAGAAGCACCTTCGCCAGTTTTTTGACGAAAGCGGCGTACAAGGCGGAAAGGCGCTCCATGTCGCTCAACGCCCAGCCGAACCCCCGCTCCCCGAACAAATCCCCGACATATTGCGCCTCCGACTCCAAGGCTTGCTCCAGATTGGAGGATTCAATCTCCGCCAGACGCTTCACGTTCTCCTCGAATGCGATAAAATCAATGCTGGCATTCACGATGTGCAGCCGATAACCCTCGCTGTCCGATTGAACAATCGATTTCAGCCCGTGAGGGTCGAGCGCCTTCCTGAGATGGTAGACGGACGTATTCAGGTACTTCTCCGCATTGCTTGGCGGCATGTCGCCAAATACATCGGCAATAATCCGGACGCGGGAAACCACTCTGCCCTGATGCAGGAGCAAATAGCCGAACAACTCCGCGCTCTTGCGGGATATCCATTTCACGCTTCCGTGTGCGGTCTGGACCTCCAATCCGCCCAACGCGTAAATGCGGACGGGATTGGCGTCCGGCTCTTCGGCTGTTTCCCGGGAATGAAACAGCGCCCTCGCCCGATTCACCGACATTTCCAAACGCTCGGGCATCACGGGCTTCATGATGTAATCGAGCGCGGCAAGCTCGAAAGCATGCAGCGCGTACTCGTCATTAGAAGTGACAAAGACGATGTGCAGATCGGGATGCAGCTGTGCGATTCGTTCGGCGAACTGAATCCCGGTTTCCCTCGGCATGCTGATATCGACATACGCTACATGCACTTCATGTTCTTCCATATGCCGCACGGCAGAGACCGTATCCTCGAAGCATCCGACGACCTCCACTCCCGGGAACTTGCCGAGCAGCCTCGACATGATATAATGCATCGCCGGCTCATCATCGATGACGATCACTTTCATTCCGCATCGACCTCCTTCCATGTACGCTGTAGACCCGCAGCCGCTTCATGCGTCGGGAGGGTGAAGAAGAACGTACTGCCTTCCCCGGGACGCGCTTCATACCAGATGTCGCCGCCATGCAGACGAACGAATTTGCCGCACAAGTACAGGCCGAGTCCGGTTCCGCTTTCTCCCTCTGTGCCGGGTTCAGAGCCCTGCTGCATCTCGTCGAACAGCGATTTCCCTACCTCCCGGCCAACGCCTGCGCCGGAGTCCTGAACAGATACGGTCACGCTTGTTCCGTTCCGCCGAGCATGGACATGGATGTGCCCGCCCGCTTCCGTATATTTGACTGCATTGAACAGCAGATTGCGCAGAATCATCCCCAGCATGTCCTTATCCGCATACACGTTCGTACCTCCTTGCACAGCCACGGTCATTTGAATGTCCTTCATCGTGATGCGAGGGTGCATCGCTTTGGCCGACTGGCGCACAATCGGCTCCAATTCCCATACAAGCGGATGGAAATTGATTTTTCCCCTCTGGCTGCGAAACCAATTCAGCAAATTCTCCACCAGCCAGTATGTATCCTTGACCTTCTTATTGATTTCCTGGAAGATGCGCGATTCTTCTTTGCCGGCATCCATGAGATCCCCTTCGATAATGTCTGTCAAGTTAACCAGCATGGCCAGCGGATCGCGGATATCGTGCGTGACAATGGCGAACGCTTTATCCTTGAATGCATGCAATTCCTCCAGCTGATTTGCATTGGCCAGAAGCTCTTCCTGATACCGGACGACCTGCGTGACATCGCTAAAGATCAAGACCTTTCCCAGAAAGTTCTGAGACTTGTCATAGATATGGGATATCTTCACATGGTAATGGCTCGTCTCCCCTTCTTTGTGGAGGGAGAGGCGACTCTCGCTATGCTCCCCATCCACAATCTTCGCCAACAGCTGCGGGTTCGACGCAAACAGCGCAGCGATGGACTGCGTCTGGCCGTCCCATGCCTTCAATTCTTCAAATATGCCTTTGGCCGCCTCATTGACATGTGACAGATTGTGATCATAATCCAAGATGATGACGCCATCCTGCATCGTTTCGAACACCTGCTGGTACGCAACAGGCACGAGTCGAAGCATGTTCAACCGATAAATTCCCCAGATATAGATCGAACCTGTCACCAAGAAGCCGAACGGCGTCAGATCCAGACTGTTCCCGTCAGCGGATAGGAGATAGACAATATTGCACAGCCACGGCGCCGAGGCACCGAAGATCAGCATCAAGACTTGCTTGCGTACAATTGGGACAGCCTTCGCATACATTCGCACAAACATGCCCATGCCAACGGCCGCTTCCAAATAAACATACGCAGTGTGTACCCAGTAAAAGGGGCCTTTGCTGAAAATAAACGTAGAGGGCTCCGAAAGACCCGGATCAAACAAGAGATCCCGGTAATAAAGATAGTGGCTGTCATTGGTGAAATACATGATGAACGTCAGGATCGGGATGGCAAACAGGAACGGCAGCACTTTTTTCTTCAGGAAGAAATGATGACCGGTGTAGCTGATGACAATGAGAAGCCAGAAAGTCGTAATAAACGGTATGCCGATATATTGCACCTTCAACCAGAACTTCGCCTGATCCAGGTGGACGCTTATCAGTTCAAAGGCATAGCCAAACGAATAGAAAGAAGCAGCCAGCATGGCCAAAGCGCCATATTTGCCTTCATTCTGTTTTCTTTTTCGATAGGAAAGATAGGCAATCATCAGCATGAGGACCGTTGCCACGAGCAAGATGAAGAACATCCCCATTCTGAAGTCCATTTGCCCACCTCCCCAAGCTAGTTTATAGGAATACTATTGTATATTCGACATTTTCTCAAGATTCCTTTATTGAAATGGCTGCCAAAAAAAAGAGCGACCACAAAATGGCCACCTGTTAAACGAAACTCCCACACGCTACCCAAATCTTGGGCTTTCCTCTAATAGCCTGAGCTTTAGTCCGGTCTTGTTCGGCTTCAAGCTCCCTAACCGAAGGTCTGCCCATATCTGCATGCCATCTGTTGGTAACGGACATCCGTGTCCATTAGCGGCCGTTTTTCGCGTTTTCGGCCATCTTACGGACATGTACGTCCATTAGAGCTGAATGAACGGGCTGAAACCATGATTTCATTCCTCTAATGGACATCCGTATCCGTTACAGCTTGAAAATCAACGAAACGCTGCTCTAACGGTCATCCATGACCGTTGCGCTTCACCACGATTCCCCACACAGCGATTCCATGTACTGCTTGGACTGCATCACGAGCTTTGGCAATTGTTCAGCCGGTAGTACGAGCCGCCTAATCGGCGGTTTCGGCGAACCGTTCATCCTGCCTCCTGCCCGGTCGGATGGCTATCTATGACTGGCTGGCAGGCGATTCCTTCAAAGCAGGCTCCCCCGCTTCCAATAATATTTTGTTTCGGAAGATGAGAGCCGCCAGGATGATAATCAAGACTCCCGTTCCGACGAGCAGCCATTCGATCTGGATCACATCCGCGATCGGGCCGAAGATAAGCATGCCGAGCGGCATCATCGAGGTAGAGATCATCCCCATTACGCCAAACACTCTGCCCAAATAGTCTTCCTCCACTTTCTCCTGCAATAAAACAGTAGCCGGTGTATTGAAAATGGGCATGGACACACCGAACAAGGCCATGAAGGCCAGATAAATCCAAAATATTGGGACGACCCCTAGCGCAAATGTACAGACTCCCATGATCACACTTGCGAATCCCAACGTTGTTATTCTATTTCGGAAGCCTCCCCAGGAAGCAATGACTGCTCCGCCGACCATCATGCCGATGGAAAAGGCAATTTCAATTGCAGTCAACCGCCATACATCGTCGCCAAAGCTGCGCGTTACCTGCAGCGGCGTCAAAAAGGCTGCGGGCGCCATCAGGACAAAAAAGACGGCAAAGAACAAGAAGAACCTCTTCAAGAATCGATGGTTGTTCACATATTGCAAGCCTTGCTTGAAGTCGCTCCAGTAACTTGTCGTCTGTTTCTCCACTGCCTTCTCATGCACAGAGATTTTCAAGAAGCCCAGCAATGTCACAATCGCTATCGCAGCTGTAATGACATCAATAAAAAAGATCACTTCCAAAGAAGCCATTGCAAGCAGCGCCGCGCTGACCACCGGCGACACGAACATGATCATGGCTTGAATGCTGCCGTTTATTCCGTTCACCTTCGTCAGCTTGTCCTTTGGAACAATCTGCGGCAAAATTGCCCCTACGGCCGGCGTTTGTATGCCTGTGCCAAAGGCACGAACCGCCGCCATCACAAAAAGCAGCCATATGGCGTCATACCCCATAATAAAGAGGATGGCGAGGACTAAAGTTGCCGTAGCGATGAGTCCGTCGGCTAAAACGATGAGCATCTTTCGGTTGTAGCGGTCCGCCCAAACCCCCGCAACTGGCGATAACAAAAACGTCGGAATAAAACCGCAAATGATATACAGCGTCATCATCACGCCAGATTCCGTCGTTAGTGTGATATGCCACATGATGGCATATTGCACCAGGGACGAGCCGAAAAGGGAGACGGTTTGGCTGCTTAGAAAGAAAATGATATTCCTTAACCAATTGTTCTTGAGATTATTTTCTGCTGTGCTCATGAATGAACAACTCATTTCTTTGTTAATTTTTTTTTCGATCTATTCACACAGGCTTTTTAAAGGCAACAAAAAAAGAGGGAGTCTGTGTCCCTCTTTTAAATAACCGTAAAATCAAGGTTTCCTTAAAATAGACCGACCAATCCCGTTGCTCTGATCGCAGGCAGCGCTGCAACCCTATTCAATTAGCGAATGAACGTTGGGAAACGCAATCTCATCGACGCTGTCATAAGGACAACCCCCATTTCTTATTGGACGGTCTTATCATAGCAAACGAAACCTGTGAACACAAGATGTGCCTGCGATCTTCACATTAGCCGTAAGCAGCCCGCACACAAACAACCCCCTGCTCTCAAGGAACAGGGGGCTGACTAGGTTAATTGCTATTGCTAGCGTTGCCGATTATAATCCTTCGCCATTCAGATAATTGAAAAATGCTTCGTTCGCCCAGAATGTGTAGGATTCCACTTCCACCTCGGGATCAAGCTTGGAAAAGCCTGCGGCAATGCTTTCCGCATCTTCTGTCAAGGAGAAGGTTTGCGCATAATAGTGTCCGTCCACAATTTTGTTGTTCGCAATCAGCTTGTAGCCTTCTGCATTCGGTTCAACCAACGTGTAAAACAGAGGCTGCCACCAAGAGCCTGCAATCAATCCTGGCTGATCATCCTCATTTTTCTTGGCATACTGCAAAATCACGGACTGGAACGCTTCTTTGTCGGCAGTATTGAAAAATTCGAGCACCAGGTCATATTCCTTGGAGGAGTGAATGTAGTTGCCGTTTTCCGTCAGAACGGCTTTGGAGTTCTCGTCAACGTATGGCTCTCCCCATTCCTTGCGATGCACGTATGCGGATGTTTTCGGCTCGAGTTGCACTCTCGCGTCAATGCCCTCACTGCGCAGCAAACCCAACAATTGAATGGCATGCTGTACATTGGAATGGCCATAAGCAATCGTCAAGGAAGGCACAAAATTCGCATCGTAGCGGTCATCCTTGAGATTGTAGCCTGTGACTACATCTTGCTTCAGCGCATCATCCACGAACGGCTGCAGGTTGGGAATCTCGATGATATCCGAAGTTTGAAAGGCTGTAATAAATTTGCTGTAAATGTCCGCATCGCTTGCAAATCCGATGTACTGCTTGTAAGCGCCGTTCAAGCTCAACACTTTGCCGAGCAAGGTTTGGACAAGCTCTTGTGAAGCAGGTTGATCCGCGGAAAACTCAGCATAGCATTCCTCTGGAATCAGTCCGGTATCTACTGCCGCTGCCAGCTCTCTTGCTGCCGCATCATTGAATGTATCTGCGGAAACACCCAGCTTCTGCAACGCGGCATCCACTTTGCTCTGCGGGTATGTATACGCAAGTTCCTGCAGATGGGACGCACGAAGTGCAATCAGCGATGCTACCCATGGCTGCAACGCTTCATCGGCTGCCACAGTTGGGCCGGACAAAATGCCTTGTGCGTAAAGCGCAGCCGCACTGGCATAGAGAGCGTCGTCTGCTGCCAAATCTGCAAAGGCAACTTCTGCTTCAGGCGCTTGCAGGTCCAGAATTTCAGCTACGTATTGAATGAATTCCCCTTTGGTTACCTCAGACTGGATGGCAATATCATATTTCTCCTCCAGGAATACAGCATATTGTTCAGCGCTGTCTGCCTGAGAACCTGCCGCATTTACCCCGGGGACGGATGCATGAAGCAATAATGCCGCTGCCAGCAGCACGGCAGCAAATAGTTTTGCTGCATAAGGAACCGATTTGGTCTCTGTCATGTTGAACACTCCTTATGTATAATCCCGACAATTTCAGTCGGTATAATGGGTGATGCTATCACCATTTCTTATCCGTGTCAATATGCGCTGGCCAGATACCACCATTTTTCAAGCTTGGATGCCGGCGTTCTCTCATTCGAGCAACAGGCCTCTGAGGATGGCAATCGCGGCTTGCCTGTCACTCGTACCGAGCTTGTTGTAAATCACGCTGACATAATTGCGCACAGTGCCTTCGCTCATAAACAGCGACGAAGAGATTTGACGATTCGAATAGCCTTCGATCATAAGGAGAATAATTTTCCGCTCGCGCTCTGTAAAGACATAACCGCTCTCCCGAATTTTCGCATCGTCAAGCGCATCCGCCCGTTCATCCGACAGCACGGACAGCTTGGCCGCCAGCCGCGAAGCGATGGGAACAGGCAGCATGACCCCGCCGTTCATCGCCTCACGAATGGTATGCACAATCTGTCTGGCTGGCATGTCTTTCAGCAGGAAGCCATCCGCGCCGCCCGCCATCGCATCAACGATAAACCGATCCTCCGCGAACGTCGTCAGCATCAGCACGATCGTCCCCGGCAGCTCGCGCTTCATTCGCTTCATCGCCTCAATGCCGTCCATCACCGGCATCTTGATATCCATCAGCACCACGTCCGGCTTGCATTCCCGGGCCATGCGCAGCGCTTCCAGACCGTTCTCGCACAGGCCAGCGATATGCAGACCGTCCTCCGACTGCAGGATGGTCTGCAGCCCTTCGCGCAGCAGACGCTGATCGTCCACGATGAGAATCGAAATCATAGCACAGACACCTTCCATCTATTTAAATTCGCCGCTTGCGCAACGCCCGATTCAATCTAGCGGCAGCGTAATGGTCAGCTCGCAGCCTAGCGGCTTGCCATCCATGCCTGTCGAAGAACGAATGTGGACTTCTCCTCCAAGCAGCCTCACCCGCTCCGTCATCGACGTTAATCCAAAGCCAGGCACAGCGGAACCGAACGGACTCCCATCATTCGTCAACTGAAATTTCAGATTATTTCCGATCAAGTATATGCGAAACTGCGCTCTCTTGCATTGGCCATGGCGAATGCCGTTCGTCAAGCCCTCCTGAAGCGCATGATGCAGCACATGCTCGGTCATGCGGCCCAGCTTTACATTCGCGGGAATATCGATGTCGGCCTCGATTTCAATCTCCATCGTATCTTCCGTATATCGAATCAGCTCGCGCAACGAATCCGCCAGCGACAACGGCTCCGCCTCATCGCTCTTCAGCAGCTTGACGGATTTGCGAATATCGTCCAGCCCTTTCCGCACGAGACCGATCAGCAAATCCAGCTTTTCGAAGGAAACGGCATTGTGCCGCTCCGCCAGCTTCTTCGTCGCCTCTAATTGAACGATAGCGGCCGTCAGCGTATGGCCGACCACATCGTGCATTTCATAAGCGATCCGGTTGCGCTCCTCCAGTACCGACATCTCCGCCAATGTCTCCGCCTTCTCGCGAAGCGTTGCGCTTAGCGTGCGGTTCGCCTGCTCCAGCTCCGCTGTCCGCCGCTCCACCAACCGCTCCAGGTTATGATGAAACTGCTCCAGCTCCCTGTTTTTGACCAGCAGCTCGGACGCATGGCGCTCAGCGATCAAGTGCACGCGCCGCACTTTGCTCACCAGAACCATCACCATGCAAATCATGAACAGCAGCAAGCTGTTGGGCATGAGCGCTGAGAGTACCCGGTAGCCGTAGCTCCCGGATTGGGCCAGCCATTCCAACAGGCCGGGCAGATAGGGCAGCAGCAGACTTGCCGTCATGCAAATCGAGAATGTACTGAAGCCGCGCAACAGCCAGATTCGCTCCTGTCGGCGGTCAGCCCAACCGGCTGTGTCTGCCGCCCCCCCCATTCATTCTGGCAAATACCGCGAGCGCGACGACGCCGCACCCAAATCCGATGCACGACATGACCGCAATGCTTGGCAACGCAAATCCCAGGTAGAAGCCAGGCACTAACAATGCCGCGGCGGCAACAACCGCCAGATACAGCACGAGCATGCGAAGGACGAGCCGCACGAACGGCTGACGATCCACCTCCATCGCATGGCTGTAGAAGCCTGCACCCGCCCATATCGCAACAGGCGGCAGCAGCAACTGCCAATAGTAGACGCTTTCCATCTCGAAGAACCACTGCAGCGAACGGCAGGACCATAGCAGCGTCAAGCCCATCGACAAGCCAAATAGACTAAACCACCCGTACAGCTTCTCCTTGCGCAGGACGAACAACAAGAGCCCGACAGTTCCTGCTGCCCAACTGAGAAGGGAATAGATGAGCACAGTAAACTCGGATTGGATAAGCGTATACATGACCTGATCCGGTTCGCCGATGATAACCACATCGTTGCCAGTCATAATAGACCGTCCCCACTCCGTCCGAATCAGCAGCTGCTTGCCTGCGTCCTGCGGACTGATGGCCGCGGGATGAATGAGCTTCATGGGATTGGTGTGCCGATGAGCGTTATCCGGATGAAATTGAAAGATCAATGCGCCGTCCAGGAACACTTCGAACTCGTTCATGCCGGTGAAGAACAAATGCGGACTTCGCCAATCCAACTCAGGCAAGGTGCCCTTAAGCCATACGGTCCCTTCATACCCGTTAAGACCAGCGCTGGCAGCGTCTAACGACATCCAATCGTCCGCTTCCGGACGGTCCGGGCCAGTGGAAATAGCCATATCGCCGATTGCCGCAAGCGGCGCGCGATGATGATCCATTCTGCCGCTCTGCTCCATTAGCAGATTGGGCACAAATATGAAGATGACCACCGCGCAGACGAGGCACCATGCTAGCAAAGAAAAGCGCCCTTTTCCTCTCATGACCATACTCCTTTACATAGCGAAAGGCCTCGGTGATCATGCGCAAGCTCTTGGCGGCTGACCTCTCAGCGTGGATATAGCCGTTTCATCAAGCAAAATATGTTTCAAGCTGATAAAAGTGTAGCAAACACTAGCCCGCTCGTACAGAGGTCCGGCGATTCACTGCTAACCGCCTACCCCTGCTTCGTCCACACCGCTCTTCCGTCAGGACGATAAATCACAATCTTGCCGTCATCCTGCACAACCAGACGGCTGCCCGGATTTCCGCCCATGTTGGAGGACCAGCGCAGTCGGCTTCCCTCATCGTAGATGGCGAGGTTGCCGTCCCTTTGCATGATGCATACGCCGGCCGGAGCTCCCGTTCCCGTGGCCCACACCGCTTGCCTCTGAACGGTCGTTGGAGGCGGGTATGTCGCATGACAAGCGCTTAACGCACTCTTCTTCTCATTGATCTGGTTATTCACTTCACGAATCTGGGCCAACAGCTCGGGTTTTTCTCTCGGACCCGCCGTGGCTAATTGCGCTTGCAAATTTCTCAGGCTAATTTGCAAATGTTCGATTTCTGTAGCGATAGGCTGGCATTGCGGGGCGTTCCCGGTTATGATCCGACTGATTTTGTAGAGCACAAGATTGCCGTCCGCTTGGTATACCAAGGAATAGGCGCCATTCGGCGAGTGCAGCCCGCGATCGAATGCCAGCACCTCTCCCGGCTGCATATCGTTGCCCTCCGCCACAGGTCCGGAAGGGAGCCACAAGTCGCGATCAGGCGTCCACGGATGGCGCTCCCACGTCGTCCACCAGCTCTCCGCCTCCGAGGGGACATATCCCCCTTTTTGCTGGCGCTCTCGCACGAGATCCCGCAGCAAATTTTTGAGTGACCGCACTTCTCTCATGGCCTGCAAGCTGGCTTCCATGCGCGGCGCCGGATGAATCGGCCTTCCGTTGCTGTCGTACTTTAATTGATAGCCATTGGCCGCATACTCCAGCTTCCAGATCGCATGCCTCGTCTCGTAGATCAGAATCGTATGCCGGTCGCGGGAATATTGCTCGGCAAGCTGCCGGTAACGGGCTGCATCGGCTTGCCTCGCCTGATACGTATCATCCGCCCGCATGTATCCGTGCGCCATTCGAATATCGATAAGTCCGGGATCGATCGTCATAATATCGTGGATATCATTGTCGGGCTGAATAATCGTTACGTTAACGCCAGGGCTCCAGCCATTATGCGGCTCCACCTCATTCAACACAATTTCATTGGCCATGATATCGCTTGTTGCGCGGTTAATGATATCGCCGACGTTGGCGACGCCCGGGTCGAACGACGGCAGAAGATGGCCGCCAATTGCGCTGCGGGCCGGGTCCATGCTGCTGTCGGACGCCAACACGGCATAGATTTCGGTAGCTCCCGCTTCAATAGCTGCTTGAATCGGGATAATTTCCCTGACTCCGCCATCTACATAGTTTTCGCCGCCGAGCTTGACAGGAGGGAACGCCAGCGGAATCGAGGCTGAGGCCAGCGTACCCTGCACCAGGCTGACGCTCAGAGGCGAGGTGCGCGGAGGATGATTCAAGCTGCAGCTCGCAAGCAGGCCGTTCTGGTGCGTGATTTGATTGTTTAGATCACGGATTTGCTCGACAAGGGCGGCCTTGTCGCCCGTTGCTGCCGTGCGCAGCTGGGCTTGGAGGTTGGATTTGGCCAGCTCCAGCTCCCTGATCTTTGTTGCGATTGGAGCGCATTCCGGCGCCAGCATCGGCCCCGACTGAACGTAAGCGGCGCTGCCCCTCTCCAACAGATTGCCGCTTTCCGTGACGTAGCGCAGGGCGCCGCTTTCCAGCCCGACCACGCCAAGGCGCATTTGGATGCCGCTCTGCCTGACTTTGTTGAGATCGAGCTTGGCCGGATCGTTCAATTTCTCCAGAATCGGGTTCAAATTATAAAGGGAACGCGCTTGCCCATTCACCACCTTGCCAAGCTCCCTCTCCAGCTCCTCAATGCTGCTGACCACTTTTGCCAAATCATAAGCAACCCAGGCCCAGCCTATAGGACCGAGCGCCAGCTTCGCGACCCCCAATCCGACTGTACCGAGCTGATGTCCGGCAGAAGCATTCAGAAATTTCAGAATTTCTGAGTTCTGAATCGTGCCCAGCCACTGTTCTTCTCTCCACATATCCTCGCTTGTTTTCAATTCGCGCCAGATGCCAATGAGACCGCGCAGTCCCCTTGTGGCGTCACTGCCGTTGCCCTCGCCCTCCGTCAGCTTGATGGCATTAATGGCGCCAACTGACGTGCCTGCAATAATTGCGGGACGGATGTTCCGCTCATAGAGATAGCGTACCGCTCCTACTTGGAAATCCCCGCGCGCCCCGCCTCCGCTCAACACCAATCCAACTGTCATCTTATTTCCTCCTCTGTTTGTTTGGCGCCTGTATATCCGCTCAATACATGCGCTTCATCTTTCACAAATCGATTGTAAAAGAAAGACAGTATCGCCAATAGTTACAGAGTGTCATCAGTTGTGTCATGAGCTGTCATAAGACGAGAATCGGCAACCAATGCAAAAAAGCGCAAGCTCCGAGTGCTGCACAGCCTTGGAACCTGCGCTTTTTGTTCATAGAAGTGATAAGCTTGCCGTCACGCTTGCTTGTTCGCAGCGGCAGATTGGACAAGCGGAATCCTCACCTCGAAGGTGCTTCCTTTTCCAAGCTCGCTTCGAACGCGCACGCTTCCGTTATGGAGCTCGACAAGCTCCCTGACGATGGCCAGCCCGAGGCCGGTGGAGTTTTTGTGCTGGAACGGTCTGCCTCTTTCCACCTTGAAGAACCGCTCCCAGATCAGCCCCTGATCCTCCGGCGATATCCCGATTCCCGTATCGGTTACGGTGATCAGGACGCACTCTTCCGACGGCACCGCCATCGCCCTCAGCTCTATTGTACCGTTCTCGGTAAATTTGACCGCATTCTTGATCAGATTGTTCAAGATTTGCTCCAACCGGTCCGGATCGGCATAAGCCTGCGGCGATTCCTCATCCATGACGCAATGGATAACCGTCCCCCGGGCCTCAGCTTCCGGCCGGAATTTGAAAGCGAGCTTGGACAAAATTTCCTGCACGTCGACCGACATGAACACCAGATGGATTTCTTTGTTCTCCAGCTTCATCAGGTCCGTAATATCGTCAACCAGCCGATTCATATGAAGGGTCTCATTATACATGATCTCATAGTATTTGCCCCTGGCTCCCTCTTCGATCAAGCCGTCCTGCAAAGCCTCCAAAAAGCCAAGCATCGCAGTAAGAGGCGTGCGCAGCTCATGAGACACATTGGCCAAAAAATCATGCCGCAGCTGATTCAGCTTCTTCTTATCCTGATCGATGCGCTCCAGCTGCTCCATCATGTGGTTGATCGTCGTCGCCAGCTCTCCGATTTCATCCTTGGAGTTTATCCGAATTCTATCGCTGTAATCGCCGACTGCAATCTTGGCCGCCGCCTTGTCAATCTGCTTGATCGGTCTGGTGATCGACCAGGATAAATAAGACGACACCGCAAAGGAAAAGAAGATGCCGAACAGGGTAACCCAAAGGATCGTTTCTCTAAGCTGAGCTGTAGTTTCATCCATGCCTTTCAGCGGAGAATGCAGAACGATGCCGCCATAGACGTTGTTGTCCTTCCCCCACGGAACCGCAACGGAAAGCATGGCTTCTTCCAGCCCCTCCGTTTGATTCCATATCGCAGCTTCGCCGCGGATGACCTGGCTGACCACCTCTTCGCTGACAACCTTGCCCGCGTTCACCTCATCCTTGGAGGAGGTGACCACAATATTCCCCTCCGCATCAAAAATCCAAATGCGCTTGTCATAGGCTTGGTCAAAAAACAGCAGCAGGTCCTTGAAGCTTTCGTTCGGAATCGGTTGGTTTTGGATCGAGAGATTGACCCGCTTGGCCTGCCGGATCATCTCATTGCTTTTGGAATCGACGATGTAGGTTTTGGCGTAAAAAGAAATGACGAGTCCGACCGCGCAAAGCCCCAGCAGCACCGTAACGATGGAGCTGATCAGGATTTTGCGGAATATGCTTGTATTCGGATTCAAGTACATGCTTCTACCTCGAATTTATAGCCCACTCCCCAGACAGTATGAATGCACGCATGGGGACAAGGGCTCAGCTTTTCGCGAAGTTTCTTGACATGCACGTCCACTGTCCTCATATCGCCTGAAAATTCATATCCCCAAACCTGCTGCAGCAGCTGTTCTCTCGTAAATACGCTGCCCGGAGACTTGGCAAAGAACGCAAGAAGCTCAAACTCCTTGGGCCGCAGATCAATCTTTTCGCTCCCCACGTTGACCTCCCGGCGGGGCACATGAATGACCAAATCATCAAATTCATATTGGGCGGGCGAGTCAGCCTCGATGGCAGCCTGGCCTTTCTGCATTCGGCGGAAGATCGCCTTAATGCGCGCCACGAGCTCCCTCGGGCTGAAGGGCTTGGTCATATAATCGTCCGCTCCGAGTTCAAGGCCGAGCACCCGGTCAATCTCGTCGTTCTTCGCTGTCAGCATAATGACTGGGATCTCGCAACGCTTCATAATCTCCCGGCATGTTTCAAACCCGTCAAGCCCGGGCATCATCACATCCAATATGACGATATCAGGCTTTGCTTCTGCCAGCATCGACAAAGCCGAGGCTCCGTCCGGAGCCTCTACCAGCTCTATCTGCTGCTGACGGAAATAGAGCCGGATTATTTCCCTCACATTCGGATCATCGTCCGCAATCAATACTTTCCAGGGCATAACGGTTCACACCTTTACTATTAGCCTCACTCTATAGTATTCTGACGTTGCCTCCATTTTGGGTGGGTATTATGAAGTGGTATATTTATCCAAAGCAAAAAAGCCTCTCCCTTGCGCAGAGGCCACTAGATAAGGTCCATTTCACTCCTACATGGTTTCATCTACAGGAATCGATATCAGCCGTAATTCTCCCATGATTAGAACGCCATTACTCAGACCTCTCTTTTGTATATTCGCCCCTGATACAAGCCATTATCTACTAATCTTTTTTAGTGTATCACATACAGGGCGGATAATATATGGAAATTGTTTCTTCGGCCAAAAGCGTATTCCTGTTATGCTACCACGAGGACAACGCCGCTCTCTTCCAGGTGTTCGGTGCCACACAAATATACACGTATCCGTTATCCCATGCGATCTCCCCTACTTGGCCAGAGGACGAGGAGGATTCCGGCGTTTTGGATTCCCTGATGCGAATGCTGTCGTCACTGATGTCCAGCCGCGCCTGGGGGTCCGCATTTCCAATGCCGATGTTGCCGCTGCTGCGCATAATGGTGAACGGACTGTCCAGCGCCTCCCCGTCATCCGAGTAACGAATCATTTGCAGGTTGGAGCCGGCATTCCCTCCAGATTCCTCAGAAGCATCGGCGCGTATGGCCCAGCGCGGAGTCGTGACGTTGCCATCAACCGACTTGGCCCAGGTCAAATCGCGAGGGACGCCTTCTGTTCCGGAAATGCGCAGGATGCCATCCATGACATTGAAATTGGAGGAGTGCGTACGAATTTCGGCCACGTCCTGATCGTACGGAATCTCCAGTCGCGTAAACAGCTGGTCCCGGTATTGTCCGTCAGGCGACATCGTCGTTTCGAACGACATATGATTGTGATCATGCTGCTCCGGGTTATTCGCTTTGCCGTGAGAGACGATAGCCGTCTTGTTTTGCCCGTTTTCGTCCAGCCAGGATATGGCGGGCTTCGCCCGCTCTTTCGTCCACTGAAGCCGGATCAGATCCGACAAGTGGCCTTCCGCGGCGATCCACTGCTTGTCCGTGGAGAGGTGGAGCCGTTCATTATGGGGAATCTCCATGCTTCCTTCCGGCGAAGGCGACTCCTTCAAGGAAGCCGCCATCTCGCTGCCGCCCAGAACCATCGCGGAAATGCCCAGAGCCGCGCCGACCAGCAACGATACGATCACACCTTTTAGTTTCATGTTCCTTCCTCCTCCTCCATCCCTGACCGTCGTTCTTCAGTCAGGGATGTGATCTCCATAATTCGGTCCATCTAGCATAATCATGGACAGCGACTCCGGCATAACTGGGGTAAGGGGAGAGCTGTTCCATGACCACTTGCAATTCCGCCTCCATGTCCGTTGCTTGAACCGCATGAAAGGTGGTATGGTCGCCTTCCTTGCTGGGCAGCGTGTCCACTGCAACGATAACGGACTTCTGGAGGGTCGATGCTTCCAGGATGATCGGTTTGGCTATGGCCATAATACCGTTGCTGCCCGAGGCGGTATTGCGATAAGCCATAATGACGACACCGTCCGCCTTCTCCAGCAGCCATGCGCTGAAGGGGTAGCTCGTTCCCGGAACAGAGTAGCCGCCTATCCAGAAGGGAATGTCCAAAAATATCGTCATGCCGGGATCGGTGCTTCTCACTTCTGTTTCAATGAAGCGGATCGTCTCCATCCAACGTTCGAGCACCCAGGTCTGCCGGGTGTGCCAATCGTCGAGCGTGTACGGTTCAATATCAAAGTGATATCCCTGGAAACGCTCCTTCGCATCCACCGAGCTGTTATACTCGGCAACCGCGGCAATAAATCGCTTGATATGGCTTTGATTTTGTTCGTATATCCAATCAGACGCGCCAGCCAGCGCTTCTACCTGGATGCCCAGATCATTGGCGCTTCGGATAAACGCCCGGTATGCCTCCCGATCAGCGGCATTCGTATCATAGCGAATATAGATAGCGGTCAGCTTTTGCTCTGCTGCGAACTGGAGCAAGCGGTCGCGCTCGCGCTCTATTATCGCGCTGTCCCATATCCAGGTAGCCCTTTGCGCCTTGTCCGACGAGGTAACAAGCACCAGGCGACGGTCCTCTATCCAGCGGACATCGGCTCCGAGGCTTTCGCCTACAAGCCCCAGCGGAACCATTGTCCGGCCATTTTTGACGGCTACCGGCGCGTCCAGCTCCATTTCCTTGCCGTTGACGGAGACAACCTGTTCCCCGACTGTGAATTGCACAGCGGTCTGCTGATTGTGAATAGTCCCCTGCTTCGACACGCGGTTCCAGCTCACCTCGGCTCCCAATTTCTCGGCTATCTCTCTTGCCGGCACCAGCGTTCTGCCCGTCTGTTTATCGATATATGGCAGTACATCCGCAAAATCCAGCTTCTCGCCGTTCACCTTCACCTCGGGAGGGACATCAAGAGAGCTCACGATCCACAAGGGGACACTCCCCAAAACCAGGATCATGACAAACCCCGCCATCATCTTAACCATCCCCGCCAATGACTTAATGGGGAACACGCTCCGTCTGTGCATGGAAGACCCGATTCGCCTGTGCCAATTGTTCGGGAGTATTGATGCCGATTGCCTCATTCGCATCGCCAAGAACAACCGCTTCCAACGTCCCCGCTCCTCCGGAAATCCCCATCTCTCTCATGACCTTCACAATATCGGTCAAGTAGAACTCCTGCTGGGCATTGTCATTGGCAATCCCAGGGAGCGCGCGGAACAAGCTTTCATTGTCGAAGCAGAACATTCCCGTGTTGATCTCGGCAATCCGTTTCTGCTCAGGGGTCGCGTCCTTCTCTTCCACGATGTCGATAACCTCGCCGCTAAAGCGGTCGCGAACGATTCTCCCGTATCCGGTCGGATTATCGACAATCGCCGTCAAGACCACACCGGCGCATCGGCTTGCCCTCTGAACGGCAAGCAGCCGCTCGATTGTCGCCTGCCTGATGAGGGGGGTATCGCCCGTAAGCACCAGCGTAGAGCCGGACCGGCCTCCGAGCAGACGCTTGCTCTGAAGAACGGCATGGGCCGTTCCGAGCTGTTGGACCTGCTCGGCATAGTGCACCCTCGGGCCCAGATATTCCTTCACGAGTTCCCCTTGATGCCCGACCACAACCACGATCCGGCTGACCGACATGCCCTCCAGCTTGTTGACCAGATGCCCGACCATCGGTGTGCCGCCGACAGGATGTAGCACTTTGGGCAGTTCGGACTTCATCCGTGTACCCTTGCCCGCAGCTAACAGTACAGCGTAAGTTTCCATGTTGATCAGACCACCCTCCTGTCGTTATTCCACCGTAACGCTTTTGGCCAGATTGCGGGGTTTGTCAATGTCGTTCCCCAGGGCCAAAGAGGCATAATACGCGATCAACTGCAGCGGCACTACCGCCAGGATCGGCGCCAGAAGCTGAAGCGATGGCGGAATAAAGCAGATTTCGTCCGCCGCATTAAGCAGCTCCACATTGCCCTCGACCGTTATCCCCATGACGCGGGCCCCGCGAGCCTTGACCTCTTTAATATTGCTGACCGTTTTCTCGTACAGCTCCATATGCGTGACCAGTGCGATTACCGGCGTATCCTTCTCAATCAGAGCCAGCGTGCCGTGCTTCAGCTCTCCAGCCGCATAGGCTTCCGAGTGGATATAGGAAATTTCCTTCAACTTGAGAGAGCCCTCCAGCGCAACGGCATAGTCCAGTCCCCTGCCGATAAAGAACAGGCTGTCCGCATCCTTGATCGATTCGGCAAACAGCTTCACCTCATTGGCGTTCTCCAGCACCTTCTCTACTTGAACGGGAAGGGCCTTTAAGCCTTGCACCAGCTCTGCATGAAGCTTTTGGCCCAGCGTCCGCTTTTCCTGAGCCAGGTAAATGCTGAATAAGCAGAATGCAAGCAGCTGGGTCGTATAGGCTTTGGTCGATGCCACTGCAATTTCCGGCCCAGCCATCGTCGGAATGACGAAGTCCGCATCCCGCGCAATGGAGCTGGTCGGCACGTTGGTAATGGCCAGCACTTTGGCGCCGCGTCTTCTGCTTTCGTGCAGAGCCGCAAGCGTATCCGCCGTTTCACCCGATTGGCTGACGACCACGACCAGCGTTCGATCGGTGATGATCGGGTCGCGGTACCTGAACTCCGATGCGATGTCGCATTGAACCGGAATGCGCGTTAACTTCTCAATCATCGCGCCGCCCACGAGTCCGGCATGATAAGCGGTGCCGCAGGCGACGATGAAGATTTTCTCCACGTCCTTGAACGCGCCTGCCGCAGGCGCTAATTCCGGAAAGCTCACTTCATCCCGGTCATTGATGCGTCCCAGCATCGTATTTCGAAGCGTTAACGGCTGCTCATGAATTTCCTTCAGCATGAAGTGCTCGAACTGGCCCTTCTCCACCTGGTCGGCATGCCAGTCAATTCGCACCGGCTTGCGGTTCACCGGCTCCCCTGTTTCGGCTTTGATGATCGAGATGCGCTCCGGGGTCATGACCGCTACATCTCCGTCATCGAGAATATGCACGTAGCGGGTATGCTCCAGCAATGCGGCGATGTCTGAGGCAAGAAAGTTTTCCCCTTGCCCTGCGCCAACGACGAGCGGGCTGGACTGCCTGACCGCGACAAGCTTGTCCGGCTCGTGCTCCGTCATGACGCCGAGCGAGTAGGCTCCCTGCAATTTCCGGATCACCGCGCGCACGGCGGCGACGAGATCGCCTTGATACTGCTCGGCCAGCAAATGCGCGATGACCTCGGTGTCCGTCTCGGAAGTAAAGACGATCCCTTTCCGCTCTAGCTCCTTCTTGAGCGCCATATAGTTTTCTACGATGCCGTTATGCACGACCGTGAATTTCCCCGACATGTCCGCATGCGGATGCGAGTTCGCATCCGACGGCTTGCCATGGGTGGCCCAGCGCGTATGACCGATGCCGGCCGAGCCCTTCAACGGGCGATGGTCCAGCCGCCCAGACAAGTTGGCCAGGCGTCCCTCTACCTTGCTTATCTTGATCCGATCTTGCTCCAGCACGGCTACCCCGGCGGAGTCATATCCTCTGTATTCCAGCTTGCTCAATCCGTTCAGCAGAATCGGCTGCGCATCCCTGTTTCCGATATATCCTACAATGCCGCACATGGCGATTGCTCCTCTCTCTTGTATGATTTGTATACTGCGAACTAGACCCCTACCGCGAGTTTCACTTCTCTGCCTTGTATGCCGGCACCCAGTTTGTAAACATTGTCCACCTGCATATCTGCAAAGGCATTGCGTGTGTCGATGATCGGCACGCCCAGATCGGCCAGCTCGCGAATATGGAAGCAGCGGTGATTCGTAATGAGCACCATGCAATCATATTGGGAGAATGCGGACAAATCATAGTCCACGGAACGAACCGTGCTTCCTTGCTCATCCTGGAAGGAGCCGGCATACGGGTCGTAATAATCCACGTAGGCGCCGCTCTCCCGCAGAAGCTCGTACAGCTCCAGCCCCGGCGACTCGCGGAGATCGTCGATATCCGGCTTATACGCCATCCCAAGGATGAGTATCTTGGAATTGCGGATGGACTTCGCGTACATATTGAGCACCTGCGAAGCTTTATTGCGAACGTACTCCGGCATCGTGTCGTTGATCGATTGGGCCAGCTCGATAAATTTGCTGTAGAAGCGGAATTCCTTCGCCTTCCACGACAGGTACATCGGGTCAAGCGGTATGCAGTGGCCGCCGATCCCCGGTCCCGGGTGGAACGGCATAAATCCGAACGGCTTGGTCGATGCCGCTTGAATGACCTCCCAGACGTCGATGCCCATTTTGTCGCACATCATGGCCATTTCATTAATGAACGCAATGTTGATGCTGCGGAACGTATTTTCCAGAAGCTTGGACATCTCCGCCACCTTCGGCGAAGATACGGGAACGACCTGCTTCACCACATGACTGTATAGGGTAACGCCAAGGCTCTTGCACGCTTCGGTCGTGCCGCCGATAACCTTCGGCGTATTATAGGTGTTATAGCTCGCGTTGCCCGGATCGACACGCTCCGGAGAGAAGCAAAGGAAGAAGTCCCGACCCGCTGTCAGTCCATGCTTCTCCAGCTCGCGCTGAATCAATTCCTCCGTAGTGCCCGGATACGTTGTGCTTTCGAGAATGATCAATGCCCCTCGCTTCAGGTTCTTCTTAATCTCACGGACCGCGCTCTTGATATAGGAAGTATCGGGATCCTGATTATCGCTCAGCGGCGTCGGCACGCAGATGCAGATCGCATCCAGCTTCTGAACTGTATGGTAATCGTCGGTCGGCACAAACCGGCCTGACTGAATCGCGCTGGCTATCTCCATGCTCGGAACGTCTTGGATATACGACTCGCCCTTTTGGAGCGCCTCCACCTTGCGGGAATCCAGATCAATGCCGTATACCATAAATCCTCCCTTCACCATCTCCATGCAAAGAGGCAATCCCACATAGCCGAGTCCGATCACCCCAATGTCGGCAATCTTGTTCAGAAACTTGTATTTCAAATTGGTGTACGCATCCATCAGGCCTCAACCTTTCTTTTGTTGTTTTTTTGTGCTGCTTAACCTGGGTTCGTTGGGTTCGGTACGGGCTCAACCCATAGAGGACTATTTTTACGGCCACGAATGTCCGTTAGAGGACATATCGGGCGTTTGAGTCATTGTAGCGGTCACGAATGTCCATTAGAGGGCATATCGGGCGTTTGAGTCATGGTAACGGTCACGGATGTCCATTAGCGCACAATGGAGCGGTCAAAACTTCAGTTTTGGGACTCTAATGGACAGCAACGACCGTCAAAATGGCGAATGAGCGATTTTTGCGCTCTGACGGACATAGATGTCCGTTAGAGGACACGTCGAGCATTTGGGTCATTGCAACGGTCACGAATGTCCATTAGAGGGCATATCGGGCGTTTGAGTCATGGTAACGGTCACGGATGTCCATTAGCGCACAATGGAGCGGTCAAAACTTCAGTTTTGGGACTCTAATGGACAGCAACGACCGTCAAAATGGCGAATAAGCAATTTTTGCGCTCTGACGGACATAGATGTCCGTTAGTGGGCAGACCAGGCGTTTGAGTCAGGGCAACGGACACGGATGTCCATTAGAAGGCATATCGGGCGTTTGAGTCATTGTAACGGTCACGGATGTCCAT
>NZ_BOVK01000052.1 GCF_018403685.1 Xylanibacillus composti | reverse complement strand
CAATTATACGGACTCAACTATTAGGAAGGCGCAACGTGCCAAGTGACTCGCCAATGCGAACCTTCTTGCCCGGAATCAAATCTCCGCGAAGAGTAAACGTGTGATCCTCGGTGAGAAGCACCACGGTGGAGCCGAATTCGAAATAAGCCAGTTCCTGGCCTTTCTTGACATCCTTATCTAGCGGTTCTACGTACTTGATACTGCTGACGTTCATAGCGCCTACCTTGATGACCGCGATCTCGCCGCCGGAATGGCGAATATAGGTCGTCAGTCGCTCATTGCGGCTCAGCACCCGTTTCATGTGTCGAAGACCAAACTCGTTCACCGGGTAAACCTTGCCTTGGATGTGAACACGCTCAACGATCATGCCGTCGACAGGGATGTGAATCCGGTGATAGTCAGTCGGACTCAAGTAAAGAACGAGATAGAAGCCCCCGGCATATTTGGCTGCCCGGGGAGAACAGTCCAACAATTCTTCGATTGAGTAGTCCTGCCCCTTGATGTTAAATATCGTGCCTGATTTCACCGGGCCCGCGCCCGTAATCCGTGCGTCTACGGGACTGACAAGCGCAGCGGGATCGTTGTCGATAAGGCGCGCTCCGGGCTTTAGCCGCCGCGTAAAAAAAATCGTTCAGAGAGCTGTATTCGTCAATCGGTTTCTCCGCTTCCTGAATCTGGACTCCATAAATTCGAGCGAACGAAGGTATAAACCCCCGACTGACCGTTGACTGTGCCAGCCTACCCGTCATACGGGAAATCCATTTGCGCGAACTGAGCTCGGTCATGGATCGCATTAACCATCTCATCATAAAGGTTGCTCCCCGTCCTTCCTGCAATGATTCCACCCGTTGATAAGCAGCTTGGCAGCAACTGCTGAACGCTTGGAGATCTGATCCTTTGTCAAATTTAACTGAGAGAAATAACCTTGATAAAACATATCTGCGAATCCCTGAACGAGAGCAAGCAGCGCTTCCATAAGCTCGAGCAATTCATTCCATGTTGCTTCAGGTGCGGCTTCCTGCGTTAATGTAAAAAGAAAATGGATCATCTCGCGACTTCGTTCGTGGAATGCGGGTAGCCGAGATTCTCTGGCTGCAGCAAACAAATGAAAACTGACATTATGGTCAAGTGCATATTGCACATAGGCGCCAGCTACAGAAGCCACACGATCAATTGGATCATGACCTGCTTCGGTTGCGGCAGACCGCATTCTGGACGTGAGTTCCGTAAGAAAAACGATCCCGGTTTCCGCAAGCAAGCTTTCTCGATTAGGGAAATGACGATAGGGAGCGCTGATAGCAACTCCTGCTTTTTTGGCGACCTTGGCCACGGAAAAACCTTGAATACCATGTTCTGAAATCATTTCAAGCGAGGTTCGAATTAGCGTTTCTTTTAAGTTTCCATGATGATAATTTCGCTTGTCACTCTGCATGTGTACATCCCCTTTTTTCATCATTATATCACAACAACAAATAATGTGATAGACGTATCACATTTGTTGTGTTATTATGTGATAGGTATATCACATTAAAATGAGGAGTTGGTTGAATTGACAGTTACATTAATTACAGGTGGAAACAAAGGTCTGGGCTTCGAAACGGCACGACGATTGATCGCATATGGTCACATTGTGTATATTGGTGCTCGCAGTGTAGAACGCGGCAAAGAATCGGCCGACAAGCTTGGCGCAAAGTTTGTACGGCTTGATGTGACCGATCATGCCTCTATACATGAAGCAGTTGCCGAAATCAAACAAAATGAAGGGTATTTGGATGTCCTTATCAATAATGCGGGAATAACAAGGGGACTTCTGGGCACTCATGATGTGGCTGCAGATGACTTCCGCACCGTTTATGACACCAATGTCTTCGGTATTGTTCGTGTGACACAACCCTTTCTTCCTCTGCTGCACAAATCGACGACGCCTGTAATCGTCAATGTCAGCAGTGGATTAGGTTCCTTTGCCCGCGTGACCAATCCTGAAAAGATTGAATCCCGAGTAAACGATCTGATTTACTCGTCATCCAAAGCCGCGGTCACGATGCTGACTGTGCAATATGCCAAGGCTTTGCCCGAATTCCGTATTAATGCCGCAGATCCCGGCCCGACAGCAACCGACCTCAATGGTCATCGCGGCTACCAAACCGTCAGCGAGGGTACAGATGTGATTGTGAAGCTTGCAACTCTTGACGGCAATGGACCTACGGGTACTTTTATGGATCGGAATGGAGTAGTTCCTTGGTAAAGAATCATCCCTTATGTATAGAAGAGGTGACATGTATATCCGTATTAGGAGAGGAGACTATGTTGTGAGTAGCTTTATTGCGGCAATGCTCCTGATGCTCTTTAACCCGGCGTTCGGTAGAAAGCCGGACAGAAAAACGCAATCACGCATAAAAGGATCTGTTAATTACAAAAATAACAAGTTTGTGAATGCTATCCCTACTTCAACCAGAATGGCTATGCACAATCAACTATCTGTACTTTGGGATTTTGCTCGCGGGAAGCCTGCCGATGGCAGGCCTTCCTCGCCAATTGAGCTGGTTATGACTGATATCGAGAATACGAAACCATCGTCTGATTTCAATCAGGCGATCTGGTTCGGTCATTCAAGTGTACTCATTGATTTAGACGGCCAACGATTACTGTTCGACCCGATGTTTGGACGGTCTCCGTTCCCTTTTCCAAAGCTGGGAAGCAAGCGATTTAACGACAACCTGCCGATTGATGTCAAAAATATGCCTGCCATTGATGCAGTATTTCTTTCCCATGATCACTATGATCACCTGGATTATTATTCAATCAAACATCTAAAGGATAAGGTTGGTCATTTTTTTGTCCCGCTGGGAGTGGCGGGCCATCTTGAACGCTGGGGTGTCCCCCGCTCAAATATCACCCAGATGGACTGGTGGGATGAACTAGAGTGGGAAGGGTTGAAAATCGTTTGCACGCCTGCACGTCACGTGTCGGGGCGAAGCTTCTTACACAAAAATCAAACTTTGTGGTGTTCATGGTCAATCATCGGCTTATCGGGAAGAGTGTTTTTTAGCGGAGACAGCGGGTATGGCCCTCATTTTCGTCAAATCGGGGAAAAATACGGACCATTTCAACTTACTTTTGTGGAGTGTGGACAATATGACGAACGTTGGCCGGACCTTCATATGTTTCCAGAAGAATCGGTACAAGCCCATATAGACTTAAATGGTGAATTAATGCTACCGATTCATTGGGCTGCTTTTCAATTAGCACCCCATGGGTGGCTTGATCCAATCCATCGTGTAATGATTGCGGCAAAAAAACAATCGATCAAAATGGCAGTTCCTCGTATGGGGGAATCTATATCGCTAGAAGGAGACAACTATCCGGTTAATGAATGGTGGAGTAAATAAATACTGGAAGAGGTGAATGACTCATTACAAAAATCATACCGAACCTACTTACTCTTGGTAATCTGAGCTTAGGTGTAATTTCTATCATGCTTGCATTTAACAATAATACTGGCATGGCTACGCTTCAGCATTTCATGAGCTAAGTCCTGTGTTAGGCTGGGGGATCACGATCCTGTTTCCTGTTTGCGGTGCTTTGCGCCACACGATTACAACCATAATCCTGAAGTCACTTGCTAAGGGGAAAATTCGATCACAAACCAGACTGTGCCAACGATGTGAGATGATGATTATCCCGGTTCGTCTAAAATGGGGAGTGAGATTAGATGAAAGGAGGGATCGCGCACACTGTGTCAGACATCATGGGCTGCGGTGATCTGCAGGGGCTAGCCATGGAATTTCGTTTATAAGGAGGGAGCATGATGAAACTTTAAAGGCGGTGAACGATTTGCGGATTATCAAAAAATGAAAAGGAGGAATCTATAATGAGAAGAAAGCTATCAATATTTCTAAGTTTGATGCTGGTATGTACTTTATTGCCGATGCTGCCAGCCCATTCGGTTGAAGCAGCGGACATGAGCCAGGCTGGGTATGTCGGTTTCGCTACCTTGAACGGCGGTACAACTGGCGGAGCCGGAGGCAATACGGTCACGGTTAGTACGGGCACAGCACTGCAAAATGCGCTCAACAATAAAGGCAGCGCGCCATTGACGATTTACGTGGACGGCACGATCACGCCAGGCAATTCATCCGACAGCAAAATCAATGTAAAGGACGTTAACGACGTCTCCATCATTGGCGTAGGCACGAACGGCGAGTTCAATGGACTCGGCATCAAGATTTGGCGAGCCAACAACATCATTATTCAGAACTTGAAAATTCATCATGTCAATATCGGAGACAAGGACGCTATCAGCATTGAAGGTCCGGCCAGCAATATCTGGATTGACCATAATGAACTGTACAACAGTTTGGTCGCCGATAAGGATTATTATGACGGCTTGCTTGATGTTAAGCGGGATGCGAGCTACATCACCATCTCGTACAACTACTTCCATGACAGCTGGAAAACCTCGCTGGTCGGTTCAAGCGATAGTGACAATGCAAACCGCAAGATTACCTACCATCACAATCGTTGGGAAAATATTTATTCCCGCGGTCCCTTGTTCCGATTCGGAGAAGGCCACCTGTTCAACAACTACTACAAAAACATCATCGACACCGGCATTAATCCGCGAATGGGCGCGAAGCTCCGCATCGAGCACAATGTGTTCGAGGATTCCAAAGACCCGATTGGCACGTGGTACAGCAGTCAGGACGGCTACTGGGATGTAAGAAATAACCGCTTCATCAACAGCACGGGCAGCATGCCGACCACTTCCACAACCAGTTACACGCCGCCTTACAGCTACTCGCTGGACCCGGTAGATCAGGTGAAAAATCACGTCATGGCGAATGCAGGCGTCGGCAAGCTAGGCAGCAATAACGGCGGGGGCAATGGCAATCCTGGCCAAACTGCCGGAATCTATGAAGCGGAGCATGCAAATTATTCCAGCGGCTCCGTAGACACGAATCACAGCGGGTATTCCGGCTCAGGATTCGTCAATGTGAACAATGCGAACGGCGAATATATTGAATGGACCATCAACGCCTCAACTGCAGGCACTTACTCGCTGTCATTCCGATATGCCAACGGCGCAAGCGGCCGCTCCGCCAAGCTGTCCGTCAATGGTTCTGATGTCCTTGCAAATCTGAATTTCCCTGTCACAAGCACATGGAACAATTGGCAGACGGTTAGCGCAACTGTCTTCCTGAATCAAGGCAGCAACAAGATCCGTCTAACGGCAACGAATGCCGAAGGCTTGGCCAATATCGATTATTTGAGAATTGCGGGTTAACTGCTTCGAAGAGCGAATACTTCTGATAACTGGAGCTGCCCCCTTGTCCGATGACTGGGGGCAGTTTTTTTGTGGAGTAAGGCGGTTTCAGCAGCAACCTTAAAAAAATAAAGCAGATCCTATAGTTTGTGTGGTCCAACCTATACTTTGAACATCATATAATGAACGTTGAGAAAGGAGGAGCAGGCAGTGAAATGTAAGCGCTTAACTTTCGACAGCAAGTTATTTCAATCTAGGGGGGAATGCCACACATGAGTAACAAACTCCGACGAGCTGTCTCCATCTTGCTCGCAGCGGCCCTGCTGATTCCGTCAGCTTGGTTTGCGCCAGCCGTCCAAGCGGAGACGGAGTCGCCAGAGGGCGAATTGATTCTGTCCGAAAGCTTCGAGGAAGGGCAAGGGAATTGGCACGGCAATGGCGCTGCAGAAGTCTCAGTTACTACTGACGTATATCGTACCGGCGAACGGAGCTTGCTTGTAGCTGGACGCAGTCAAGACTATCACGGTCCAAGTCTTCCACTGACGGATACGCTGGAGAGTGGTGCAACGTACCAAATTTCCGGTTATGTGAGACTGGCTCCGGATGCAGCAGAGGATGCGCAAATCAAAATGTCGATGGAGCAAATCGGAGATACAATTACGGACAACAATGAAAAGTATAAGCAGATTGTGGGCCTGCAAGCCGTAACCAAGGATGACTGGGTGCAGTTGTCGGGTTCTTACACATACAACCCGGAAGCAGCATCGATCAAGCTATATTTTGAAAGCGATTCCGCAAGGGTCAGCTTTGCGCTGGATGATGTCACCATATACAAGACAGCTGACGCTCCGTCCGAAGAGTTCGAGCCTGTGGAAATTGGCGCCTATGATTTTGAAGACGGGGAACTGCAAGGATGGGGACCTCGGGGCGGAGGCGTGGCTGTTGAAGCTGTGACCGAAACTGCCCAATCTGGCACGTACAGCTTGAAGGTTACGGGCCGGACAGCTGATTGGCAAGGCGTCAGCATTGACCTGAAAGACGTGCTGAAAAAAGGCGCGAAATACCAGATAAGTGGATACGTCAAGCTGGTGGAAGACGAAGAGGCCAGCAATATGAAATTCTCTGTTGAACAGATCAATGGAGAAAGCTATGTACAGGTCAATGATCCAGTCGAGGTTACAGATGCGGAATGGGTCAAGTTGGAGGGCACGTACACCTTCGACACCGATTATCCGTTGCAAAATCTCTATGTGGAAGGCAGTAAACTAAGCTCCTTCTATCTGGATAACGTAACAATTGTTCAGACCTCTGCTGTTCCGGGTGAAGAAACACCGCGAGATCCTGCTCTGCCGTTCACTACCATTACCTTCGAAGATCGGACATCAGGCGGCGTTGAAGGCAGGGGCGGAACGGAAATCCTCACGGTGACGGATGAAGCGAATCATACCGAAGACGGCTCTTATGCACTGAAAGTAGAGGGGCGTTCCGAGACGTGGCATGGTCCTTCTCTGCGAGTGGAGAAATATGTGGATCTGGGCTACGAATACCGCGTATCGGTCTGGGTGAAGCTGATCGAACCGACGAGCACTACGTTGCAGCTGTCTACACAAGTAGGGCATTCCGATTCCGGAGCCAGCTACAACAATATTACTTCGCGAACAGTTAGCGCCAGCGATGGCTGGGTTCAGCTTGAAGGCACGTATCGCTATACGTCTGCGGGAGGCGAGCATCTAACCATTTACGTGGAAGCTTCGTCCAATGCGAATGCGTCGTTCTACATTGACGACATCAGCTTTGAACCGACAGGCTCGGGTCCGGTTGATATTGAGAGAGATCTGCTGCCGATCAAGGATGCTTATCAGGACGACTTCCTTATTGGCAATGCCGTATCGGCTGCTGACCTGGAAGGCGTGCGTCTCGAGCTGCTCAAGATGCATCACAATGTGGCAACGGCGGAAAATGCCATGAAGCCGGA
Organism: Xylanibacillus composti; assembly: GCF_018403685.1. Taxonomy (NCBI): domain Bacteria; kingdom Bacillati; phylum Bacillota; class Bacilli; order Caryophanales; family Paenibacillaceae; genus Xylanibacillus; species Xylanibacillus composti. Next base: position 63,372 of record NZ_BOVK01000052.1, on the reverse strand, counting down.
CCAAGTTTACAATGCAGACAGGGAATTTGATTTCGCTGCTGAGGATGAGCTCGTGGACAAGGTGCTGGCTGAAGGCTTGCAAATGTTCGGACACGTGCTTGTCTGGCATCAGCAGTCTCCATTGTGGCTGCATACGGTTGTGGACGAAAATGGAGACCCGGTCGAAGATGAGCATGGCAATACGCTGTATCTGGATCGGGAAGAAGCGCTTCAAAACTTGCGCACCCACGTCAAAACAGTTGTCGAGCATTTCGGGGACAGAGTCATTGGCTGGGATGTCCTGAACGAGGCGATCAATGACAATCCGCCTACTCCGGAAGACTGGCGCTCGGCATTGCGCCAATCCGGCTGGTATCGGGCAATCGGTCCGGACTATGTGGAAGAAGCGTTTTTGGCTGCAAGGGAAGTGCTGGATGATCATCCTGAATGGGATGTCAAGCTGTACTACAACGACTACAATGATGACAATCAGAATAAAGCGCGGGCCATCTACCACATGGTCAAGGAGCTGAACGAAAAGTATGCCGAGACCCATCCGGGCAAATTGCTAATAGACGGCATCGGCATGCAGGCGCACTACAATGTCAATACGAATCCGGAGAATGTTCGGCTGTCGCTGGAGAGATTTGCATCTCTCGGAGTTGAGGTGAGCATTACGGAGTTGGATATTACGGCTGGCAGCAACAATCAACTGTCCGAGAAAGAGGCTATTGCTCAAGGGTATCTGTACGCACAGCTATTCCAAATTTACAAAGAGCATGCAGACCATATCGCGCGCGTGACGTTCTGGGGCTTGAATGACGCGACGAGCTGGAGAGCCGCGCAATCCCCTCTGTTGTTCGACGCGAATCTGCGGGCGAAGCCGGCTTACTACGGCGTAATCGATCCGGATAAGTTCCTCGCGGAGCATGAGCGCGACACATCCGATGCCAAGCAAGCGACAGCCCGGTACGGCACGCCTGTCATAGACGGAGAAGTGGATGCGGTATGGCATGCGGCACAGGAAATTCCGATTGACCAGTATCAGACGGCCTGGCAAGGCGCATCCGGTGTAGCGAAGGCGCTATGGGATGCACGCAACCTGTATGTGCTGATTCAGGTGGATGATGCGGAACTGGATAAGAGCAATGCCAACGCCTGGGAGCAGGACTCGATTGAGGTCTTCCTGGACCAGAACAATGCGAAGACGACGTTCTATCAGGCTGACGATGGCCAGTACAGAGTCAACTTCGATAATGAGGCTTCCTTTACTTCGCCAGTCCTTGCGGAAGGGTTTGAATCCGCTACTAAGGTGAATGGAACGAACTACACAGTAGAGGTAAAGATTCCGCTGACTGCGATTAGACCGGCGAACGAAGTGAAGCTAGGCTTCGACGTCCAGATCAATGACGCGAAGGACGGCGCCCGCCAAAGTGTGGCTGCCTGGAATGACACGACGGGAACAGGGTTTCAGGATCCTTCCGTATTCGGTGTGCTGAGGCTGACAGGGGGCAGAACTTCTGGAGGCGGAAGCGGCGGCAGTGGAGAAGGAACCGATTCGCAGAACGGCACAGTGGAACAGGAGAATGGCGCTGTAACGATCCGTCCGTCAACACAAACCGACAATGGCCGCTTGAGAGCAAGCATTTCCGGTGATCAGCTCAATGGTGCGCTGGAACAAGCGGAAGCGGACGCAACCGGCACGAAACGCATAATCATTGCTTTGCCGGAAGAGGAAAGCGCCTATGATCTTGAACTGCCTGCGCAGAACTTGTTAGGTGAGGAGTCCTTCGTGCTGCTGATCCAGACAGGAAGCGCGACAATAGAAGTGCCCGGCAACATGCTGTCCAATCTGACAGACAGCCATGAGCTTGTCACGATTCAGATCAACACAGCGGCAGCTGACACATTGGACGCTGCCATTCGCGAACAGATAGGCAATCGTCCAGCAATCAGCTTGCGTGTGTTAGTAGACGGTGATGCCATTGCATGGAATAATCCGGAAGCACCTGTCACGGTAGTCATTCCGTACACGCCGACAGCAGAGGAGCTTGCCAGACCGGAACATATCGTCTTCTGGCATATTGACAGCAATGGCAAGGTGACCACCATCCAGAACAGCCGTTACGATCAAACAGCAGAAGTTGTCACCTTCCGAACTACGCATTTCAGCACATTTGCGGTGACTTCTGTGTTCAAGACGTTTGAAGATCTGAAGAACGTGCCTTGGGCGCAAGCATTTATCGAAACCTTGGCCTCCCGGGATATTATCCACGGAACGGGAGAAGATCGCTACTCGCCAGCAGCTGCAATGAAGAGAGCGGACTTTATCGCTCTGTTGGTCAGAGCGTTGGATCTCCAAAGCAGCGGAAAAGATGTGGCGATGTTCGTGGATGTGCCTGCAACGGCCTATTACTATGAGGAGCTTCGGATTGCGAAGGAGCTAGGAATTGTGATTGATCAAGAGGCAGACAGATTCCAGCCGAACGCTGCAATTTCCCGGCAGGATGCCATGCTGTTGACAGTGCGTGCGCTGGAAGCAGCAGGCAAGAGCGTCGCAGCAGGAGGTTCGCTCCATAGCTTCGCCGATGCGGCAGACGTATCCGATTACGCAGTTGACAGCGTTGCGGCGTTGGTCCATGCCGGCATCATAGTAGGCAAGAACGGCAAGATCGATCCGCATGCTTCGATCAACAGAGCGGAGACGGCTGTTATCTTGTACCGCGTATGGGAGAGGTAACTCTGAATTAATAGCACTTGTATAGTTTCCTATTTCAATCAATATGAAGGGAGCTTTCCCCCAATCTGAGCCGGGGGAAAGCTCCTGTTTGTTTGGAGCGATCGATGTTGCACCATGCGGGTTATTGTAGCGGTCACCGATGACCGTTGGTGTACCGTTTCATCGCATAATAGTCTGTAACGGTCATTTCTGTCCCTCAGAGGAAAAAAACAACGCGATGATGCCAGATCATGTGCCCTAATGGACATTTCTGTCGTAACAAGTGCAATAACGCAGAAACAGCGCCAACGGACATGCCTGCCCGTTAGGTTAATTATTTCCACCCCCCTGTTCAATAAATTGCGTTGTCCGGGGTAGGGGCGTTCCCCTATACTTTTTGGTAAGCGCTTACAGTTTCATGTGTTCCGCCGGCGGAACGGAATCGCAAAAAATGAGAGGATGATCATTTGTGACAATGCTTGAACGCTCCTGGCGCAAGACCTGGATACTGTTGCTTATTTTGTTGATGGCTGCACAGATGACGCTGATTGTCAGTCCGAGGTCGGCGGATGCTGCTGTAGCTCCGGATTTTCAAGCCTCGGTAATGGGGCCTTTGTCCAGAATTACGGATTGGTCGGCCTTCCACAATCAGCTGGTTACACTGAAAAATAACGGTGTTTATGCCATAACAACGGACGTATGGTGGGGGTATGTGGAGTACGCGGGAGACAATCAGTTCGATTGGAGCTATTACCAGACCTATGCGGATGTGGTGCGCCAGTCGGGATTGAAGTGGATTCCGATTTTGTCTACGCACAAATGCGGGGGCAATGTCGGGGACGACTGCGACATTCCGCTGCCGAGCTGGCTTTGGAGCCAGGGCACAGCTGACGAGATGAAGTTCAAAGGCGAGAGCGGGTATGTGAATGACGAATCCCTTTCGCCGTTTTGGAGCGGGATTGAGAGGCAGTATAGCGAGCTTTACGCATCCTTCGCGGCACACTTCGCCAACTACAGCGATCTGATTCCAAAAATATATTTGAGCGCCGGACCTGCAGGAGAGCTGCGTTTCCCGTCGTATTATGCGGCGGCGGGCTGGAGTTATCCGGGTAGAGGGGAATTCCAGGTCTATACGGAAAGCGCCAAGCAGGCGTTCCGCGATGCAATGCTGGAGAAGTACGGCTCTTTACAGGGCATAAATCAGGCGTGGGGATTACAGCTAAGCAGTCTGTCGCAAATCAGTCCGCCAACGGACAGGGATGGCTTCTATCTATATGGAGGGTATCAATCCGTATACGGTAAGGACTTCCTGCGCTGGTATCAATCCGTGCTGGAGCAGCATTTGCGGACGATTGCCGGAGCGGCGCATGCCAGCTTTGATCCTGTCTTTCACGTACCGATTGGGGTGAAAATTGCGGGCATCCATTGGCAAATGAACAACCCATCGATGCCGCGCAGCGCCGAGCATGCTGCCGGGTATGTGGATTATGACCGCTTGATCCAAGTATTCAAGGAAGTCAACGTTGACCTGACCTTTACCTGCCTGGAGATGTTCGACAGCGGCACAGCGCCGAATTATTCGCTGCCATCCACATTAGTGGATACCGTCTCTGCGATCGCCAATGCCAAGGGTGTGCGGTTGAATGGGGAGAATGCGCTCCCTACGGGCGGAAGCCATGCGTTCCAGCAAATTGCCAGCAAGCTGAGTAATTATGGATACACGGGGTTCACGCTGCTTCGTCTGCAGCATGTGGTGAACAGCAACGGCTCACCTGCAGGAGAGATGGCGAATTTCAAGCGATATATTGTCGATCTGGCCCAGCAAGGCGGAGGCGGCGAAGGCAACATCGTAACGATCTACTACAAGAAAGGCTATAGCAACCCGTATATCCATTACCGTCCTGAGGGCGGGCAGTGGACCAGCGTGCCGGGTGTGCGAATGGAGGAGGCGGAGATTCCCGGGTACGCGAAGATAACTATTCAGGTTGGCACGGCAACCTGGCTGGAATTCTGCTTCAATGATGGGAACAACAACTGGGACAGCAATAACCAGAACAATTATTTCGCGCAGCCCGGCATCGTAACGTATACGCCAGGTGCTGGCGGAGCTGCTGGCACGGTAAGCGCGGGCGCGCCAAGCCATTAACAGGGATGAACGCTATAAGTTAGAGGTAGTGAAGAGGTTGTCCAGAAGCCGACCGATCGGCCGAGGGCAGCCTCTATTCATGTTTCGCTAAGGAATAAACTTCTGCGCTGTGAGGGGATTACCATGCTTGAACACGGTCACGCTGTTTATTCATTGCATTATATGTTAGGTGTATGTTAGATATATAGAAATCCACAATCGATTCAGTCATATCCTTGTAAAAAACATAAAGACAAACGCTATTATTTGTAATATAATATGACACATGAGAGAGATAAAAGGAGAGAATTAGTCAATGTGTTAGATAATATAACACAATAAAATGGCTAAAGGAGAGGAGTGCATCGCAGCATGGTAGAAGCAACACCTTACGCATGGCCATACGATGGAAAGCTCGACCCAAGCAAAACAGCTTTGTTGATCATTGACATGCAGATTGATTTTTGTGGAGAGGGCGGATATGTGGATCGGATGGGCTACGATTTGTCCTTGACGGCGAGAGCCATCCAGCCAATCCAGCGACTGCTGCACCGTGTTCGTCAGATCGAGGGATTTACGGTGATTCATACGCGGGAGGGACATAAGCCGGACTTGTCGGATTTGCCGGCGAACAAGCGCTGGCGCAGCAAGCAGATTGGCGCCGAGATCGGATCCGCCGGGCCGGCGGGACGCATTCTCGTCAGAGGGGAGCCAGGTTGGCAGATCATTGACGAGCTCGCGCCGATAGAGGGAGAGCCGGTAATCGACAAGCCGGGGAAGGGCAGCTTCTATGCGACCGATCTGGATTTGATCCTTAAGAATAAGGGGATTACGCACCTGATACTAACGGGGATAACAACAGATGTTTGCGTGCATACGACGATGCGCGAGGCTAATGACAGAGGGTATGAGTGCCTGATTCTGGAGGATTGCACGGGAGCAACAGACGAAGGGAACCACCGTGCCGCGCTTCATATGGTGACCATGCAGGGAGGCGTCTTCGGAAGTGTGAGCCGTTCGGATCATGTGCTGAAGGCTTTGGAGCAGCTATAAGCGAGTGTTTCGCCAAATATACAATAGACAACAGGAGTGGATTACGATGAAAAGAAGCAAAAAGCAGATGATTCTGGTTCTACTGACGGCAATGGCGCTTTTGCTGGCTGCGTGCGGCGGCAATCCTTCCGGGAACGGCGGCGCGGCCGAGGGCGCGTCTGAAGTGAAGGAGGAGGAAGCGCCGCTGAGAAAAGTGGTGCTGCGTCTGAAGTGGATACACCAAGCGCAGTTTGCCGGTTTCTACGCAGCAGTGGAGCAGGGTTACTATAAGGAAGCGGGCTTGGATGTGGAGATTCGTCCCGGCGGCGCAGACTTCCCGGCCGTTCAGATGGTTGCCTCCGGCAGCGAGGACTTCGGCGTAACGGGAGCAGACCAAATCTTGCTTGGTCGTGAGAAGGGCGTGCCGGTTACCGCGCTCGCTACCATCTATCGGGATACGCCGTTTGTGCTGTTCGCCCTGAAGGAATCCGGCGTTGAAACGTTGGAAGACCTCGTGGGCAAGAAAGTCGGCATCAAGTTGGGCGGCAACGAGGAGCTGACTTACCGGGCCATGGTTGAGAGCGCCGGCATCGATCCGTCCTCCATCGAGGAAATGCCGATCAAATACGACATGAGCCCGTTGCTGAGCGGTCAGGTGCAAGCATGGCCGGGGTATGTCATCAATGAGGTGCTGGCGGTAGAAGAGCTCGGCCATGAAGTGAATACCATTGTGCCTGGCGATTATGGCATTAACTTTTATGCAGATACGCTATTTGCTAAGCAAGAGCTGATTGAAAATGAGCCGGAGCTGGTGCGCAGCTTTGTGCAGGCTTCCATGAAGGGTTGGGAGTTTGCGCTGGATAATCCGGAAGAGGCGGCAGCCTACGGTTTGGCATACAGCAACAACCTCACGTTGGAGCATGAGGTCAATATGATGAATGCGAGCATACCGATGCTGCAGCCGGAAAATCGTCCGTTGGGCAAGATGGAAGCGAATGAATGGGAATCGCTGCAGGCAAGCCTGCTTGAGCTAGGATTTTTGAAGGAAGCGCAGCAGGTGGAGCACGTGTTCACGAACGAATTTATCGAGTAGGGAGGAATGAGCATGCAAGTGCATACTGGCGAAGCGCAGGAGATGGAAGTGTGGCAGCAAGACATGGCAGTGGCACCCTCGGAAACCCGCGAAATCGCGGTTTCCCTGGTGAATTGCTCCCTCTCTTTCGGAGACGTTCATGTGTTGAAGCATGTGTCGCTAGACATTTACGAGAATGAATTTGTATCGATCCTCGGTCCCAGCGGGTGCGGCAAGTCCACCCTGCTGCGGCTCATGCTGGAGCTGCTTGCGCCGAATCCTGGCGGGAAAGTCGTCTATGCGGCAGCCAAGCCGTCCATCGGCATCGTGTTCCAGAAGCCGGTTCTGATGCCTTGGCTGACAGCCAGACAGAACATCGAGCTGACGCTCAAGATGGGACCGAACAAGAAGAAGCTGGGCAAGCAGGAGCGTCGGGAGAAGGCGGAGGCTTCTTTGGAACTGGTCGGCCTGCAGGATTTCACGAACCATTATCCGCATCAATTGAGCGGCGGCATGCAGCAGCGGATTTCCATTGCGCGGGCGCTTGCGGCAGATCCGACGATTCTGCTGATGGATGAGCCGTTTGGCGCATTGGACGAGTTCACAAGAGAGAAGCTCAACTTCGAGCTGCTGCGCCTGTGGGAGAGCCCGACGACCAGCTTGAGCTCGGTCGTGATGGTCACCCACTCGATTCAGGAATCGGTTATCATGTCCGACCGGGTCGTCATGATGTCGCCGAGGCCGGCAGGAGTCGAGGACATCCTGACCGTTCCCCTGCCGCGTCCGCGCGAAGTGGGCATGGAGGAGCTGCCGGCATTTTACCAGACGGTCAAAGAACTGAGGAAGAGGGTGAAGCACCAATGAGTGAAAAATGGAAAAACAGCTTGTATCCGCTTGGATTTGCCCTCGTCTTCGTGCTGTTGTGGGAATTGGCGGTCCGAGCGCTGGACATTCCCCTCTATCTGCTGCCGGCCCCGTCTTCTGTCATCGCGGCCGTAGACGCCAATCTCGGTTCGCATATGCTTGTGACGCTGATGGAAGCCTTGGTCGGCTTCTTGATTGCGAATGTGCTCGGTTTGCTCACGGCGATTATTTTCGTCCATTCCAAACCGATTGAGAAAGGCGCGTTTCCCTTGGCCATTGCCTTGAAGACGACACCGCTTGTCGCGCTGGCTCCGCTGTTGGTCGTTTGGATGGGCACCGGGTATTCGTCGAAGGTTGTCGCCTCTATGCTGATTTGCTTTTTTCCGATTCTCGTCAACAGTGTCAAGGGGCTGAAGGCAATTGAGTACGAGGCATGGGAGCTGTTCTCCACTTATAAAGGATCGAAATGGGATATGTTCTGGAAGCTGCGGCTGCCAACCAGCCTGCCTTACGTCATGTCCGCATTGAAAATTTCCAGCTCGCTTGCGATTGTCGGCGCGATTGTCGGGGAATTTGTCGGGGCGAACAAGGGGCTGGGGTACGTCGTTCTCATCTCCTCCTATCATATGGATACGCCTGTCATGTTCTCGGCTATTTTGGCTTCGGCGGCTTGCGGCTTGCTGCTGTTCTGGACAATTGCATGGATAGAGAAAAAGCTGATCTTCTGGCAAAGGATTGATGAGATATGAGATGTGAAGTGATAAGAGTTCCGGCATCCGCTCCTCACGACATGAAGGGTGTGCGGGCATTAGTGGAGGCGGGACGGCTCAAGCCGGACGAAGTGATCGCTGTACTGGGCAAGACGGAAGGGAACGGCTGCGTGAATGACTTCACGCGCGGCTATGCGGTAAGCGCGTTCCGAGCCTATATGGAGGAAGCAGTCGGCAAGTCGGCTGCGCACATTTCATACGTCATGTCTGGCGGGACTGAAGGCGTGCTGACACCTCACTTTACTATCATGAGCCGTTCGCTGGAAGCGACAGAGACGTCGTCGCCGGATGAGAAATCGCTTGCGATCGGGGTTGCGCATACGCGGGATTTCGAGCCGGAGGAGATCGGCCGGATGACGCAGCTGCAGCTTGTATCGGAAGCGGTGCTCGAGGCAATGCGGGAAGCGGGAATCGAGCGGGCTGCCGATGTGCACTTCGTTCAGGTCAAGTGCCCGCTGCTGACAACCGATGTGATTCACGAAGCGGAGCGCCAGGGGAAGGATGTTGTCACAGAGGATACTTATAAATCCATGGGCTATTCCCGCGGAGCCTCCGCTCTGGGCGTCGCGCTCGCGCTCGGCGAGGTGGATGGAGCGTCGTTGACGGATGAGGATATTTGCCAGTCTTGGGACAAGTTCAGCAGCGTGGCCTCTACTTCTGCGGGAAGCGAGCTGGCCTGCTGCGAGGTGATCGTCTTTGGCAATGCGAGCGGGGCGAACGGACCGTTTTTTATCGAACATGAAGTGATGCAGGACGCCATCGACGGCGATGCGCTGCGGCGCATCATCGACAAGCATCCGGATGCCGAGCTTGTTCAGGTGCTGGCCAAGGCGGAAGCGGACCCGAGCGGATTTGTGCGGGAACGCCGTCATACGATGCTCAATGACTCAGACATCAACCATACCCGCCATGCCCGGGCTGTAGTGGGCGGCGTCCTGGCCTATGTGTGCGGAGATCCGATGATCTACGTATCTGGCGGAGCCGAGCATCAAGGTCCGGCAGGCGGAGGACCGGTAGCAGCCATCTTCAAGAGAGCAAACAACGATCAATGAGAACCGGGAGGATGATTCGGATGAAAACGCGTCAAACGGCAACAGAAGTACTGCAAGGGGATGCCATGCCCTGGAGGCTGATGGAGAATCATATTCACTTGTATCACAGGGAAATTGTATCGGCTGAACAGGCGGACGCGATGGGCATGCGGATGAGCTCGATATTGTGGGAAAAAATCGACGTAGGCGGACAAGTGCTGCCGCATTACCACGATGTAGTGGAGATTATTCATATTACTGTCGGCACAGTAAAGCTGCTTTGCAATGGCGAGTGGCAAACATTCAAGTCCGGGGACACGTTCCATGTTCCGGCTGGCGTGGTGCATTCTGTGGCGAATGCGGGCGATGCGCCATCTGAGCAGATCAGCATTTTTGTGCCTGTCGACGAGCAGGCGCCGGCAAATTCGTTTTTTGGCACTACGCTTGTAGCGGATATCTATTCAGCCCAAATCAGATAGGCGGGGATCAGCGATGGGAAAAGGCAAGCAAACCGGTTTTACGTGCGGGGATGTCCTGTTGATTCCTGACTTCCAGGAAGCCGTTGTTCTGGCGGGGAAGAAGGGTTTGCATCGTGCGATCACGCGTGTGAACGTCATGGAAGTGCCGGATGTAATCGACTGGGTGAGGCCCGGGGAATTCCTGATTACTAGCGGTTTCCCGTTTCGGGATCGGCCGGATGCCATCGCAGACATGATTCCGCAGCTTGCAGCCAAGGGCGTATCGGCGCTCGGTCTGAAGACGAAGCGCTTCATTGACCGGATTCCGCAGCAGGCGCTGGACGCTGCCGATCAGCTGGACTTCCCGATATTCGAACTGCCTGCTTCGACGGTGTTCTCGGATGTTGTCCGCGACATTATGGAGCGGGTGCTTGTCCAGGAAGCGCGGGAGCTGTCGCTTTTGCAAAGCCGCTTTCAGAAGCTGTCGCAGCAATTGCTCAGCGGGAAAGGGATTGAAGAATTCCTCGGCGAGCTCGACCGCATGCTGGGCAATCCGGTCATCTTGCTGGATGAAGAGGAGCATGTGCTGCTCTCTCCCCAGGCTGAGGAAGCGGTCAGGCAGATGGGGGAGCGGCTCGTCTGGGATCAGCTGCGGGGAGACAGCAATCTGGGCGTCAGCTTCATGACGGTCGGGGAGCGGCGCATTCGCGTTTACCCGTCTCGCATCGATAATAAGCAGGGCAGCAACAGCCTGCTGCTTCTGCTGGAATGGAACGAGGAATATACGATGGTGGACCAGCTCACCATTGACCGCGTCGGCATATTGGTCGGATTGGAAATGATCAATGCGAACGCGCGCAAAGAAGTAGAGGCGAAGTATGTCGATCAGTTCTTGCAGGATTGGCTGAGCGGACGCATCGTAACGCTTGAGGACTTGAAGCTGAGGGCGGAGGCGTGCGGCTGCCCGTTAGGCGCGGAGCGGAGCATGCACGTCGGCGTCCTTCGCTGGCTGGCGGAGAAGCCTGCGGTGAAGGAGCTGCAGCTGGCTGTCAAGCGCCTGCGCCGCCGGTTCGCAGAGCGCGCGATTCACGTGACCTTGCTGGAGGGGACGCTTGTCTTCCTGCTATCGCCAACACCTCAAGGCAGTGTCGAGCAAGCGGCCAAGGGGATTTTGGCAGAGCTGGATGCCGCATTTGCTGCAGCGGGCCGCTATTCGTTATGTCTCGGCAATCCGGTGGGGCGGCCGGATCAGGTTCATGCCAGCTACCAGCAGGCGAGAAAAATCTACCACATCGCCTCGATTTGCGACCTGCGGGAGGGTTGGATCGATTATGCTCAGCTGGGTGTTTACCAGCTGCTGTATTTGCTCCCGGACACGGAAGAAGTGACGGCATTCCGCGACCGCTTCATCGTGCCGCTGCTGGAATACGAGCAGAAAAACGGCACGATGCTGATGGAGACGCTAAGAGTCTATTTCAAGCACAACCGCAACGCCAAGCGGACCTCCGAGGAGCTGTTCACCCATTATAATACGGTGACTTACCGGATTGAGCGGATTTGCGGCATTCTTGGCATCGATGCGGATAACGGCGATCATCTGCTGCAGCTGCACTTGGCCGTGAAATTGTATGAAATGCGCCCGGCGAGAATAGAGGAGGACAGCTATACAAGCATGCTCCAGACAGAATAAACATTACGTAAAGAAAGCAGGTGCTTGCACATGATAGCGACTGAATTGCCGCGTCAGTGGACGGTGGACGAACTGCGGGACATGTACGCGAGGAAGGACATTACTCCGGCAGAGGTTGTGCAGGAAATCATCAGGCGTGTCCATGAAGACAAGGAGATGCATATATGGATAACGCCACCTACAATGGACCGTCTGCGGCCGTATTTGGACCGGCTGGATCGGATGGACCCTGCGCGGCATCCGTTGTGGGGGATACCGTTTGCGATCAAGGACAATATCGACCTAGCGGGCGTGCCGACTACGGCAGCCTGCCCGGACTATGCCTATACGCCGGGAGAGCATGCGACAGTGGTGCAGAGGCTGATAGATGCCGGAGCTTTGCCGCTTGGCAAAACCAACCTGGACCAGTTCGCCACCGGACTGGTAGGCACGCGCAGTCCGTTCGGCGAAACGCATAACGCCTTGCGCAGCGAGCTGATTAGCGGCGGTTCCAGCTCCGGCTCGGCCGTCGCTGTCGCGAGGGGGCATGCGGTGTTCGCACTGGGCACAGATACGGCGGGTTCCGGCCGGGTGCCTGCAGCCTTGAACGGGCTGGTCGGCTATAAGCCGAGCCTCGGCGCCTGGCCGACACGCGGTGTCGTCCCGGCTTGCGCCAGTCTTGACTGCGTGACGGTCTTCACGCATACGCTGGAGGAAGCGCTGACCGTAGATGCGTGTGTTCGCGGCGTGGACGCTCTAGACCCGTGGTCGCGTCCTGTAGTCCGCACACCCGCAGCTCAGCCTGCCAAGTGGCTTGTCCCTGACGAGCCGCTCGAATTCTACGGCCCGTTCGCCGATGCGTACAGGCAAGCCTGGGAGGCGGCGCTGGCGAAGTTGGAGGCGATGCAGGCTCCGGTCGAACGCGTGAATTTGGCCCTGTTCGCGGAGGCGGCGGCGATCCTGTACGAGGGGCCGTGGGTTGCGGAACGTTGGTCTGACTTGGGGGAATTTGTGATGAACCATCCGGGCAAGACGTTCCCGGTAACTGAACGAATCCTGCGCAGCGGCGGCGGGGACCAGTGGGATGCGGCCTCCGTGTTCCAAGCCATGCACAAGCTGCAGGAGTTGAAGCGGCAAGCGAGAGAGCTGCTGCGGGGCGGCGTGCTGATGCTGCCAACCTGCGGCGGAACGTGGTCGCGCGAGGAGGTTCGGCAAGATCCAATCGCCGCCAATAACGCCATGGGACGCTATACGAATCACTGCAACTTGCTGGATCTCAGCGCGGTGGCTGTTCCCGGTGATGAGGCGGCTCCCGATTTGCCGTTCGGCGTGACGTTCTTCGCCTTGGCCGAGCAGGAAGGGCTTGCGGCGGAAGCGGCGCGGCACTTCCTTAAGAAGCAGCCGACTACACTGGTCGCCGTATGCGGCCTGCATATGCGGGGCTTCCCGCTGGAGAAGCAAATGCGCGAGCACGGCGCCCGCTTTGTGCGGGAGGATCGGACTGCGGCTAAGTACCGCATGCTCAAGCTGCCGACCACACCGGCCAAGCCAGGATTGATTAAGTCCGCCGCTGGCGGCGGGTCCCTGCGGCTCGAGGTGTGGGAAATGCCGCTTGCCACGTTCGGGGCATTCGCAGCACTGATCCCGGCACCGCTTGGCATCGGCAAGGTCGAGCTGGAGGACGGCACAGAGGTGCCGGGCTTTATTTGCGAAGGCTACGCCATAGAAGGCGCAGAGGATATTACAGCCCGCGGTGGCTGGCGCTGAGCGATGGGACGAGTCTGCCAACCCGTTGAGGCGGGGAGGCATCCGGCGTATCCTCTCGTTGAGCAAGCTCTGCGGGCAGGTGGTCAATCAGGAGGCCTCAGCTTTGAGTATCCTCGCAGCTCTAGTTAACATTACCCGTTAGTGGGCATATAGATGACGCCAACCATTGATTGATGCGCCCTGGCTCTGCAATTGCCTTCATAAGAAGTTGGCGATCATTATCGGCGGTTATGCATGCAGTTACTATGGCAAGTCATTGGCAGGTCATTTGCAAGTCATGGGTAGGTCATTTGCAAGTCATTTGCAAGTCATTGGCAGGTCATTGGCAGGTCATTGGCGGGTCTCTATGGCAGGTCTTTGGGACCTGCCATTTTGAGTGCGGCCGGCTCCTTTTAAGTATGGCGGCGTGTTGATCTGATAGAGATGGCATTAAAGATAGGAATGGCTGGAATGGCTGGAATGGCTGGAATGATTGAGATGATTGGGATGGCAGTAATGATAGGAATGGTAGGCCTACTATAAATTTATGGTAGGAAACTCACTAATTTTAAGAAAACTAGCGTCATCCAGCCTGTTTATTACCCATTTACTATAATTAGAGGAAGCTAGAGTAACTATTAATAGTAAAAAGTACAATAATCGGCGAAACCGCGCTCGATTCGCAATCATTACATGAAGTTGCTACCATTAATTAATGGTAGTGCTACATAAACCCTATTGCCCGCACCCCCAACTTAACATCATGAGCCAGTATCACTTCAAAAATGGCAGGGGTTTACCCAGGGCAAGGGGTTCCAGCACATAGGGGCGAGTTCAGCACCAAGCTGCGATGATCGGTACGCACGAATGGACTTCAGCACGCAGCATGATCTAACGGGTACGCATGAATGGACTTCACCGCGCAGCATGATCTAATCGGTTCCGAGGGATAAACTTCGTCACACAGCGTCATCCAATCGATTCACGTATGTGAATTCCAGCACCTGCAGCATCCACCCCCAAATGGATCCGGCTGCTAGTCAGCCGACCAGCCCTGCCGTTCCTGCAAAATCCCCAAGTATTCGCGCCAAGGGCCGACGTCCTCCTGGTACCGCTTGGCCATGACCCTTGTGATTTGCGCCATGTGAGTCAAGTCGTGTACGACCCAAGTAGCGAGCAGCTGTTTTATGGTCACCGTTCCGAACGCCGGATGCTTGCCCTTTCGCGCCAACAGTTCGTCAGTGGTGATGCAAGCCTTGAGTCTGGCCACATTTTGCGCGCGGAGTATGCTGAAGGTATCCAAGCTTTGCTGAATTCCGGCGGCTTCCTGTTTATCCAAGTGGGCGAAACGGTCGAACGGCGGGAACAGCTGCGGCTCCCCGTCCTGCAGCATCATCTCCAGACGGGGCATCCAATTATGCCTCTCCCCTTCAATGAGATGATCGATCACCTCTTGCACGTTCCACGTTCCTTCCCCTTCTCTGCACGCCAGCCAGCCATCCGACAAGCCGGATACGAAGGAGGCGAGTGTCCCCGGTGTGCGTTCCAACACTTCAATCGATTCGCTCAGCGCAAATGTCACCCTGCATCACACTCCTTTATCGGAATTCCCCAGGGGGAGACCAATCTCCACTCCTGGAACAACACTTGTAAATGGTCAAGGATCAGAGGGTCATTGCATGGTCAAGGACCGGAGATCATGGACCGGAGACCATTGTACGGAAAAGAGGAAGTTCAGTGACCTCTGCCAAGAACAGATGCCCACAACCGCCGGACGCGGCATCCAGCGCAAGTCGCCGGAACATCGGCAGCGCCTGGCTATCCATTTAGGTGCGCGCTACATCGTAGAGCACTCTGACGATGATGTCCTGCTGGTAATTGCCGAAATGCTTGCCATAGATCGTCAGGCCGCCGGCATGGTCCGCATCGTCAGCAATCAGGCGAAATTTGATATCTGCGGCATGCGAAAGCGCGAGCTGATCGATGGTGACATCCGAAATGCGGAAGCCGTCGATGAAGGAGCCCTCCTTGTTGACACGCAGCAGCTTGTTCATCCCATATTGGTTCAGATAAAGAGGCCACCAATCCGGACTGCAGCTCCCCTTGACCCCGCCGAAATCGCCGGGGGACGTCCAAGTTCCCAGCTTGACACCGTTGATGGAAAAGGAAATATCGGAAGGCCAGTTGTTGTTATAGCCGGGAGCTTCCGAACCGAGTTCCATAATGAATTGAAGCTCGCTGAACTGCTGGTTGGCTTTCAAATAATTAGGGATGCGATACTCCAAGTATCCTTTGCTCAGCCAGATGATACTCGCGTGGATGCGTTGCGGGTCTGCGAAGTAGCGGGGATCGTCGAATTCCCCGATAATCGCGTCTTTCGTGGCAAGTCCGCACGTAGGCTCTGCTTCATAATCGCTGTAATGCCCAACCTTGATCTCGTATTCATACAAATTGTCCGCCTCTTTGCCCTTCAGGTCGACCGTGAGCAAATCTTCGTGGAGATAGCAAATTTTCTGTATGCCGTGCTTGCCGACGGCGGTGGAAATATCGATCAAGCCGCTCTCTTCCAGCTTTTTGATGTGCATCGTGACGGCGCCGTTCGTCAGATTCAGCTTTTCTGCAAGCTCGTTCAAATTCAGGCTGTCATATTTCGTCAGAAGCCCGAGTATTTCAATACGGATTTCTGAGCTGAGGGCCTTGAAGATGGGGAGCCCTTGCCGCAGTTCTTTGATATGGATCAACCCGATTTCCATCCCTTCCACAAACTAATTTAGATAATTATAAAATAAAAGAAAGGGAATGAAAAGCAGCTTACGGCGAAGAGTTTCAGGAATGAGGCCAGTTCATGTTGACAAAAAGAAAGGAGGCAACTAGTATGTTAATATAAAATGATTTATAAAAACATAAAACAAAGGGTGAAAAAAATGGCGAATACGCTTCAAGCTAAGATGATTGTAGACAAGGATTTCACCATCGCGGACATTGATAACCGCATCTATGGCTCCTTTATTGAGCACCTTGGGAGAGCGGTGTATGGCGGCATATACGAGCCCGGGCATCCGATGGCAGATGAACAGGGGTTCCGGAAGGACGTTATCGACCTTGTGCGGCAGCTGCAGGTGCCGATCATACGGTATCCCGGCGGCAACATGGTGTCCGGCTACAACTGGGAGGACGGCGTAGGGCCGAAGGGCGAGCGCCCGAGACGGCTGGAGCTGGCATGGCGGACGATTGAGACGAACGAGGTAGGGACGAATGAATTCGTCGACTGGGCCAAAAAGGTCAATGCCGAAGTCATGATGGCGGTCAACTTGGGCACAAGGGGCATCGAGGAAGCCAGAAATCTCGTGGAATACTGCAATCATCCAGGGGGAACTTACTACAGCGATCTGAGAAAAAAACACGGATACTCGGAGCCGCATCGCATCAAAACATGGTGCCTGGGCAATGAGATGGACGGCCCTTGGCAAATCGGCCACAAGACAGCCGAAGAATACGGACGTCTCGCTTTGGAGACGGCGAAGGTGATGAAATGGGTCGATCCGACGATCGAGCTCGTCGCCTGCGGCAGCTCAAGCGCGTCCATGCCTACGTTCCCGCAATGGGAGGCAACCATTCTCGAGCATACGTATGAGGCTGCCGATTATATTTCCCTGCACCAGTATTTCGGCAATCGCGACAATGACTCCGCCAGTTATTTGGCTTCTGCCATGGAGATGGATCATTTTATTCGAACGGTGATCGCCACCTGCGACTACATCAAGGCGAAAACCCGCAGCAAGAAGACGATGCAGCTAAGCTTCGATGAATGGAATGTGTGGTTTCATTCCAATGAGGCCGACAAGAAGATCGAGCCATGGTCGATTGCGCCTCCGCAATTGGAGGACGTGTATAACTTCGAAGACGCTCTCCTCGTAGGAAGCTTGCTGATTACCCTGTTGAAGCATTCGGATCGGGTGAGAATGGCGTGCATGGCTCAGCTCGTCAACGTCATCGCGCCGATTATGACAGACAATGGCGGCGACGCTTGGAAGCAGACGATTTACTATCCGTATATGCATGTCTCCTTATATGGCAGAGGCATCGCGCTGCAGCCTGTCATCTCCTCGCCGAAGTACGATGCGAAGGCGTTCACAGACGTCCCTTATCTGGACTCGGTTGCCGTCTTCCATCCGGAGAAGGGAGAAGTAACCGTGTTCGCACTTAATCGCAGCTTGGAGGACAGCTTGGTGCTCGACTGCGATCTGCGCAGCTTTGGCCACTGCGAGCTGCTGGAGCATATCGTGCTGGAGGGCGACGACCTCAAGGCGGTGAACACGCAGCAGCACGAGGCGGTGAAGCCCCATAACCGGGGAAATGCCGAAGTCCGGGACGGGAAGGTTACAGCCCGGCTGGCCAACCACTCGTGGCATGTCATTCGGCTGAAGGTGAAGGAATAGCTCGCTGACGCCAGGAGTTGATGAACAATTTGCAAATAAAGACTGCCCCCGCAGGCACACTACGGCTGTACGGGAGGCAGTCTTTTTATCATATATTCTTGAACTTTATGCAAAGTGTCAGCCCTTGGAATCAAATGAAGAAATCAAGACTCCATTTCGGTCGACAAGCCCTAGCGCATATGCTTCCTCAATTATGCTGAACCGGACTTGTTGAAAATTCCCATAGCCGTGATGCTGCGCGTAGATTTGGTTGTTCGAGATTTCTGTTTTGGGAACTGGTCTGGCATACTCCGGTTTCCCTGCTGTATTCTTTTCCAAAGCGTCCATAAATTCCTCGAACGACATGGAAGTAGTCTTAGTTGGAGCTTGGCCTTGAATCTGGCTTATTAAACGGTTAGCAACTGTAAGTTTTGTATATGCAGCAAATTCAGCTGTTAGCTTGCCAGACGCGTCTACTGCTCGTGAAGCATTCATACCCTCTCTCCTTTCTTCCTAATATAATCTATTTATCGGAAATCCATGGTTTTTTCTTGAGAGTAATCTCGGTATAACGGAAAGAGGGCAAGCATACAGTTGGCAAACTAGTTTACGGGCATATAGAGGTTGTCGTAAACGACTGAAAGGGCGGAGCATAATCTCGGGCCTGCACGTTAAAACGGCCGCTGGAAACGTCAGGGGACGGGGCGGCGGATGACCGTTTGTCTATTCTTTTTTAGTTGGGGAGTAGATGGATTTTTTTGCTGGCATAAACGGTTGTCAAGGAACTGGCAGTCAGACATGGAGGATTCCGATAGTTGCAAGTAGAAGTTAACGTATAGGCTTTTGTTACCTTCGTGGAACACTCCATGCATGCAAGTGAATGGCAGGCAAGCGTTCGCGGCTCGTCCCGGAGCCAAAGAGCCTAATGATAGTGGCGTCCACACGATAATACCAACGAGGTGATGACATGGAGGGCAAAGCAACCGTCCGCAAATATGAGAACAGCATACAGGAATTTGCGATTCCGGATTATCTCTTTCGCTTTCAGCTTCACGGCACCCATTGGCGAATGGTGGATCCGGGCTGGCAGTATCCCATGCACGCCCATCACTTTCTTGAGATTAATCTGGTGCTGGAAGGGGAGCAAGCGACTGTTATTGGCGATAAGGAATGGAAGCAGCGCGCCGGAGATATCTTGTATATTCCGCCATGGGCGCAGCATTCAAGCAGAAACGGCGGCGACGGCGCGATGACCTACATGAGCCTGCATGTGGATATGGATGACGAGGTGCTCTACCCTCTGCTCGCACAGCTGGATTGCACCTTGATTGCATCAGGTACAGAGATGAATGGCAAAATACGGCGCTGCCTGGAGCCTTTTGTGCGCTCGCTGGAGCAATCCGCTCCTCCAGCCGGGATGGAGGCGACGAATCGGGTTGTTGGCCTGCAGTTAACGACGATCCTCGTTGAATGGGCGCTGGCTGAACGCAATGTCGATGCGGGACCGCAGGAGCTCGTCCTGCCCCGTGATCAACTGCAATTTAGGGAAAGAAGCTTCATGGAGAAAAAAGTCAAGGAACTGTTCGCGGACAGCCGCCATACTGCGGCAATCTCGCGCGATGAGGCATGGTTGCCGCATTTTCGCTGGATTGGGGTATATACAGTGCATTTCTTGGAAGAGACGTTCTGGGACAAGACAACCCGATTCTCGGCAAAGCTTTCGTTAGAAGAAGCCTTGGATGCGCTCGGTACGGTTGTAGTGGTGATAAGGGAGCCGATTCTGAATGTCGTAGTTTTTTCCAACCAGTTTACTGTGCCGCCCATGGAGGACTATGTGGGGCTGTGCAAGTCAGTGCTGGAGAAGAAACTCCAGACAGGCGTGGCCGTCTCTCTGGAGGGCGTTACCTCGGACATTGCTGAGGCAGCCAAGCTGTATCGCGCCAGCAAGCAGACATTCCTGAACGAGCCTTTATCCGCTTGGCGGTCGCGTGATTTCATCCATCGCATCATTCGCGACGCGATCCGCTGCATGGAGGAGGAATACACAGATCCGGGTCTATCGCTTGCCCAGCTGGCCAAGCGAATGGAGATTACCCCGAATTATCTGAGTGCCCTGTTCACTTCGCAAACCGGACGCACCTTTTCCCAGCATTTGTCGCAAATCCGCATGCATCATGCGAGGAGGCTGCTTCGCGAAACCAATATGAAAATTTATGAAATCGCCGAACGATCGGGATATACCGATTATACGTATTTCAGCAGGGTATTTCGCAAAACCTTCAGTGTCAGTCCGAATCAGTACCGAACATCCGCTTTGGTGAAGCCTTCATCGAAGGAGGACAGTCCGCCGGTGCAGGAATTGCGGTAATTTTCACTTTCCGGTTGGTATAGAAAACTGCAAGAAATCATAGAAGAATACATGTTGTTCCTTTATTCATACAAGTATGATAGTAAGGAATATCTTGATGGAATATGAATGAAGGAGTTGCGAAATGAAGAACATACCGAAACCAAACCAACCGTTAGTGACGCACATCTATACCGCGGATCCTTCTGCACATGTTTTTGAGGGCAAAATTTATATTTATCCCTCTCACGACTTCGAGCATGACGGGCCCAGCAATGATAATGGGGATCAATATTTGATGGAAGATTATCATGTTCTGTCGATGGACAATTTCGAATCCCCGGTGGTCGATCACGGGCAGGCTCTTCACTTGAAGGATATACCGTGGGCTTCCAAACAGCTTTGGGCGCCGGATGCCGCTCGCAAGCATGATACGTATTATTTGTATTTTCCTGCGCGGGATCATGAAGGGATTTTCCGGATTGGCGTAGCGACAAGCTCATCGCCGGCGGGGCCGTTCAAGCCGCAGCCGAATTATATAGAAGGCAGCTTCAGCATTGATCCGGCTGTGTTCGTGGACGATGATCAACGCGCTTACATGTATTTCGGCGGCTTATGGGGCGGTCAGTTGGAGAAGTGGCAGACGGGCTCATTCTTGCCGGATGCAGACGGTCCTGCCGGCGATCAGCCTGCGCTTGGTCCGCGTGTGGCGCTGCTGAGCGAGGACATGCTCGAATTTGCAAGCAGTCCGCAGGAAATTTCCATCGTCGACGAGCAAGGCAAGCCTATCCTGGCCGGTGACGAGGACCGGAGATATTTCGAGGGACCGTGGATGCACAAGTACAACGGGAAGTACTATCTTTCCTATTCTACAGGCAGCACGCACAAGCTGGTCTATGCGGTGGGCGACAGCCCGATTGGACCTTTCACCTTCAAGGGTACAATCCTGACCCCGGTCATTGGCTGGACGACGCATCACTCGATCATTCAGTTCGAGGACAAATGGTATTTGTTCTATCACGACTGCTCGCTGTCCAATGGCGTGAACCATAAGCGCTGTATCAAGTACACAGAGCTGAAGTACAACGAGGACGGGACGATCCAGACGATAGATCCATACAAATAAGAGGAGGAATCCTCCAACATATCGGGGCAGCTGCATGCTAACGGAAATGGGAGGCGTTAATTGATTAAGTTGGACTCATTTGGAATTGTAACGGAACCCAGCGACCATATTGCTGCGATATTGTGCCTGAATGTCCCCCAATCCGTCGATTAAGAGCTGTGAGTTCCGTTAGAGCGGGGAAACGGCAATAATGAGGCCAATAAGGGCTGTGACTTCCGTTAGACTTCTGTTGGACTCCCGGCAAGCCAATCTCGAGCGTGTGTACTCTGCAAAAGAGCGGCATGGTGTCCTTCATGGAATCATCGAGGTACGGAATCACGGAAGCGTACCCGATTGCGGGGCAGTCAACAGTCACTCTGGAGGAAACGCCGTCCGATACTCTTCCCGAACTAGGCCGAAGAAGATCCAAGGGTTGGGCAGGAATAAGACATTCCGCCCAACCCTTTTTAATTGTGCCGCCGATTGTTCAGAACATCGTGCAGGGGTCAGGACAGAAACTGAAAGGTCGTCAGCCGCACCTCTCCATGCAGCTTGAAATACACATCGTGCACCCCTGCCGGGATATGCACACTGCCCGTCAAGCTCTGCCACGTGCCACCAGCTTCTGCGCCGGGGATTGTGCAGGTGCCTGCGAGTGCCCCGTCGGGTGCGGCGAGCCGGATTTCCAAGGAGCCGCCGCAGGTCGAGGCGGCGCGCAGGGCGATGGACTGAACAGGCTGTCCGAAGGCAGCTGACCGATAGCAGAGCCATGCGCCCTCTTCCTGCGTGGCGGCAACGCAGCTGAGCCCGTTCTCGCCTTCATGCAGGATGCAGGCAGAGTAATCATCATAATTGAAAGCTTTCGTAGCCCGCATGAGGTCACGGTTCGGAATCGTCTCGCCGACTATGTCGAACGATTCGCTCAGCTGGATATCGGCGGAAGACCTGCCGACCATCAGCGTATACCTGCCGCTCTCCACGCAGAAGCGCTCCCGGGTTACATCCCAGATCGCAAGCTCGGCGGCAGGAAGCTTGAAGGCAATCTCCTTCGTTTCGCCTGCGGCGATATGCACGCGCTCGAAGCCGGCCAGCTGCTTCAGCGGCCGCTTCACTCTGGATTGGCCGGCGCGGACATAAAGCTGCACGACTTCATCGCTTGCGTACGGCCCTTGGTTCGTCACACGAACAGCGACGCGCAGACTTTCGTCGGCCGAGATCCGCGAAGCGCTCAGCCGCAGCGAGCTGTAAGCGAACGGCGAATAGGTGAGGCCATGGCCGAACGGATACAGCGGCTCTCCGGTAAAGTACTGGTACGTCCGCTCCCCGCGAATGATATCGTAATCCATCAAGTCAGGCAGCTGGTCCACAGAGCGGTACCAGGTGAAGTTCAGCCGTCCGGCAGGCGGCGCATCGCCGAATAGCGCATCGGCCAGCGCCCGTCCGAGCTCTTGCCCTGCATGCGACGTGTACAGAATGGCCGGGATTTCGGCATTGACTGGATTCAGGGCATACGGGTAGCTGCCGACTACGATGACGATTGTGTTCGGATTGCGCGCATGCACTTCACGGATGAGCCGTTCCTGCGAGGCGGCGAGCGTAATATCCGGGCGATCGATCGTCTCCTTGCCGTTAATCAGCGGGTGGTTGCCGACTACGACAATAGCCGAGTCTGCCTCTGCAGCCGCATCAGCCGCCAGCGCCAAGCCGTCGGAGACGATCTCCATCACGAAGCGTTCGCCCTGCCGGGCAGCGGCAGCCAACTCCTCGCGGTCCGCGGCGCTGACTGCACCGGCGATCCCGACAGGCCCAAGCTCCGGCTGGCCGTTCGCTGTCAGTACCGCCAGGCTGCCGTCCTCGGAACAGCAGACGGGCAGCCGATTCCAGGTGGTGAGGGCAATGCTGTCCTGATCGGCCGGGTACACGTGCACGACTTCCTTCGTAAACCAGCCAAATATCTCATCTGCAGTTGCGTACATATGGGCATCGTCAGTCGTGACGAACTTGCCTGTCGTCTTCGCTTGCAGCGTATGGCTGTCCCAGCCCCAGTCTGTCAGCACGAAGGCTTCGGCATGCTCAGCCTTCGCGGTATCCGCGACCAAGCGGCCTTCAGGGGACAAGCGCACATAGTGTCCGGTTCGGGCACACTTCAGCTTCATAACCGACGACCCGCTGGCGTGGCCTACCGCGGCTTCACCCAATCTGGCGCGGATGCCTTCCAGCGGGGTAACGGCATAAGGAAAGCTTCCGCTGTACCAATCGCGATAAACGGCGTCCGCCAGCGGCCCGATGACCGCCACCTTGGACAGCCTTGACGCGTCAAGCGGCAGCGCGCCTTGCTCGTTCTTAAGCAGGACGATATTCTCTCTTGCTGCCTGCACCGACACCTGCGCATGCTCCTCGCGGCAAATGACAGATTCGGGGATGGCTGCGTACGGGTTCAGCTCCTCCGGGTCGAACTCGCCCAAGCGGAAGCGGACGCGGAAGGTGTTGCGCAGAGCCGTGTCGAGGTCATTCTCGCTCAGCAGGCCGTCCGCAAGCGCATCGCGAATCGCCTGCTGCGAGATGGCGTGATCGTCGGTAATGCTGTCAATCCCGCTGCGAATGGAAGCGGCAACCGCTTCCTTGTCGCTCGACATATAGCGGTGGTCGCGGACTGTGCCCAACACATCGCCCGCATCGCTTACGATGAAGCCGTTCATCCCCCACTCATCCTTCACAATACGCCGAATGTCCGGATTCAGGTTCGTCGGAATTCCATTAACCGCGTTGTAGGACGTCATCATCGAGAGCGCGCCGCCTTCCTTGAAAGGACGCTCGAAAACCCGCAAATAATATTCCCGCATATTGCGCGGATCGATGCTGATCGAGCACGCGGCCCGATCGATCTCATTGTTGTTGCCAAGGAAATGCTTCAAAGTAGCGACCGCCTTCAAATAGAAGGGATGGTCGCCCTGCATTCCCTGCACAAGGGCGGACGCCAGCTTGCCTGCAAGGAACGGATCTTCGCCGTACGCTTCCTCTGTGCGTCCCCATCGCGGATCGCGTTCCAGATCGACTGTCGGCGCCCATAACGTCAAGCCGTGCAAAGCAGGGTTTCTGCGGAAGAAGCCGCGCGCCTCGTCCCCGATTACACTGCCGATTCGCCTTAGCAGTTGCTTGTTCCAGGTGCAGGCCAAGCCGATCGGCTGCGGGAAGGTCGTCGCTTCGCCGAGCCAGGCAATGCCATGGGCGGCTTCTGTGCCGTGCTTGTACGGCTTGATCCCGAGCCGGGGAATTTCCGCTTGATATTGACAGAGGAGCAGAACCTTCTCCTCCTGTGTAAGCCGGGAGACAAGATCGTTCACCCGCTCCTCTAACGGAAGCCGGTGATCCTGGAACGAGCAGGAGACAGAATCTGTGGACATGTCAGGCAACCTCCATTCGGATTAAATGTAACCGCATACAAAAATAGCGTGGCTGCAGCATATCCCCCATTATACCGAAATACTGGCGCACCCAACTACCCTAGCAATTGGCCAACAAATCCATAGACAATTAGCGAAAAGCTTGGGAATTGCGGACTAGGCGCCTTCCCATGACTTCCATATTCTTATATATACGGCCATTTTCTCATATTTCAGAATAGCGGAAAACGCTTTAGTATGAAGGTACAGGCGAAGAAAGCCAAGCGGGCCGTGCAGGAATGAGAACGCTTTCGGGGAATGTAAGAGTAGGAACAATGGCGGCGCTTGTTCCCTGAAGGGCGAAGCCTGTTTGGAGGAAGCATGCATGATCCGTAAGCTCATACGCAAGCTGAATGATATGAAGCTGCGCAACAAAATGATCCTTTCCTATATTGTTGCGGTAATTGTGCCGCTGATGCTGATCGGCTTCTTTATGGTGAATGCGTACCGGCAGATGGCGCTGGACAACGCATACGAGCAGAGCAATCAGAACGTGGAACGGGTCAAGCAGCGAACGGCTGAGGCGCTGGGAGTGCCGATGGACTTGTCGCACCGGATCTCGCTGGACGCGAAGCTGGAGGAACTGGCAAATCGGGCATACCAGAGCCATTACGAGATCACCGAAGCCTATCAGCAGTACGATACCTTTCGCACATATCTCGACTTTAACCAAGAGATTAACAGCATCAAGCTGTACATCGACAACCCTACCTTGCTCAACAACTGGGAGTTCTATCCCTTGGATGCCGTGACTGCGCAGACATTCTGGTACCAGTCCGCCATCCAGAACGTGGGGCGAATCGGGTGGTATTATTTCAAAGAATCCCATTATTTCTCCAAGGACTCCTTAAGCCTGGTGCGCAGCATTTATTTCCGCGCATATAACAAAACGGGCGTCCTGCTGATCGGGCTGGATACCAACTACTTGAACTCGATCCTGCGCCAGGAGCCGTTCGATACGATACTGCTGGACGAGCATCAGGTTGTGGTTGCCTCCAATCTTCCAGGCATGCTTGGTGCGAGACTGGAGGAAACAGACCTGGGCGAAATTTCCGGACTGTCGCCAGGGGCTTACGAGATGAGCGTGAAGGGAGAGCGCTCGAAGGTGTTTGTGGAGGCAATTATGCCGGAGAACAGCTACAACCAGCTGCAAATTGCAACGATCCTGCCGATCAACAGCATAGTCGGCGATGCCGATCGGATCGGTACGATCGGCTTTACGGTAATCGCGGTCAGCTTTGCCGTTTCCGTCATTCTTATCTCGCTCATATGCATGATGCTGACGAAGCGTTTCCTGCGGCTGAGCAAGCAGATTGGCAAGGTTTCGATCGGCAACTTCAATTCTGTCATCGAAGTGGACGGACATGACGAAATTGGGCAAATCTCGAGACAATTCAACCAGATGGTATACAGCATCAAAAATTTGATGGAGGAAATTCGGACTTCCCAGGAGCAGCAAAATCAGCTAGAGCTGAGGCAGAACGAAATCAAGCTGAAGATGCTCGCCAGCCAGATCAACCCGCATTTCCTGTACAATGCGCTTGAGTCGATCCGCATGAAGGCGCATATTCGCGGGGAGAAGGAAATCGCGCAAACGGTGAAAACGCTCGGCAAGCTGATGCGCAAAAACCTGGAAATTACAGGCAGGCCCATCGCGTTGAAAGAGGAGCTCGAGATTGTGCGCTGTTATCTGGAAATCCAGAAGTTCAGGCATGACGCAAGGCTTGCTTACCGGATTGACGTCGAGCCTGCTGCGAATGCTGTGGAGCTGCCTCCATTGATCATTCAGCCATTGGTAGAAAACGCCGTCATTCACGGCTTGGAAGGAATGCATCAAGGAGGGATGATCGCCGTATGCGCAGCCTTGACGGATGGGCATCTGCAGGTTGAGGTGAGGGACAACGGCAGCGGGATGCCGTCGGACAAGCTGGAGGAAATTCAGCAGGCCATCGGAGATCAGGAAGCCCAGAGAATCGGGCTGCACAACGTTCAGCAACGGCTGCGGTTGACCTATGGACAAGCGTACGGGCTGCAAATCGAGAGCGGGGTCGGGAAGGGAACGACGATTCGGCTTCGCATCCCCATGGAGGTGTAGCGGTGTGTTTACGGTTATGATTGTGGACGATGAGCCGCTCATTCGCGAAGGCTTGCAGACGATCATAGATTGGGAGGAGCAGGGTTTCGCAATAGGCGCGGTTGCGGTAGACGGCAAGGATGCGCTGGACAAGCTGGAGCGCTGTTCCCCGCATCTGATGATTGTCGATATTCGCATGCCCGGTCTCGACGGGCTGGAGCTGATGCAGATGGTCAGGGAGAAGTATCGCGCTATGCGTTTTCTCATCTTGAGCGGCTATGCGGATTTCGAGTACGCGCGAAAAGCGATGATGGTCGGCGCGGACGGCTATATACTTAAGCCGGTGGATGAGGATGAGCTAATCGAGCACTTGACTGCTGTGCGCAAGACGCTGGAGCAGCAGGCCAGGGAGAACCGCGCCCTGCGGGGCAAGGAGGCTTGGCTGCAGGCGATCCTGACCGAGGAAGATCCGGAGCTTCCGCCGCAGGACGTGCTGGAGCAGCTGGATTTGCACTGGCCGCATTATCAAGTGCTGCTTATTCAGGTCGCGGACCCGGTTGAAGCGAATGGGCTGCAGCCGGTATCCGTGCATAGAGTCATCGCGGAGCGGGTGCAGCAGGAGCAGCTGGGCTGCGTCTTTGATGCCGCTCCTTACATGGCTGTGCTGCTGCGCCATTCGTACAGATCGGAGCTGCAGCTGGGCTTGCTGCGGGACAAATTCCAGCGGGCAGTCGGGAGGCAGGCGGGTCATCTCGCGATGGCTGCCGGCTCTCCAGTGGACAGCCTCCGGCAGATCCGGCACTCTTATGAGGAAGCCGTGTGCTGGATGCAGCAAAGATTTTTCCTGGAGGATGACGGTGTGGCGAGCGTCTATACAGCCGGAAGGCAGCAGGAGAGGGAAGCCGGAAGCCGGCTTATCGATGTGGGTGAGTTGGCCAATCAGCTGTCCTACGCGCTCGGCATCGGGAGCGGGGAAGGGGCTGCCCGATTGCTGGACCAAACCGCCGCTGCGATGCGTGATGCGGGGATGTCTGAGCTGGAGGTGAAGCTTGCATTCGTACGGATGCTGACGACGGCCATCCATAAGTCATCCATGCAGCAAGCCGAGCGGGACGCCGCCCGCGAAGACAAGCTGGCCTGGCTTGGCGGCATTCATAGCCAGCCCACGCTCAACCGGCTGCTGCACTATGTGAAAGCGCACGTTGAACCATTCGCGGCAGCGAGCGGGAAGGATTCGTCCGACCTGATAGTCAGGCAGATGATCGATTTGATCCAGCGGCATTATCGGGACCACCTGAAGCTGGAATCGCTTGGCGATGTGTTCAATTACAACAGCGCCTATTTGGGGAAGCTGTTCAAGAGCCGGACAGGCGAATATTTCAATACGTACTTGGACATGGTGCGCATAGAGAAGGCGAAGGAGTTGCTGGAAGCAGGCATGAAGGTGTATCAGGCGGCCGAGCAAGTCGGATACACGAATGTGGATTATTTTCATACGAAATTCAAAAAGTACACAGGCGTTTCGCCCTCGGCATACAAGAAAAAATCATAGCCCCGCGCCCAGCGGCAGCGAGCAAACCGCCAGCATCGAAGTTGATTCTGGCGGTTTTGGCATGTCCGTGAAAGCGCATGCAATTTCCATATGATTTTTGGTGGAATGTGTCGGGTATTTGCTGGTCCCTCCTTCTTTTACAATAAATGTACCACGCGAAAGAGAAGGGGTCTTGCTATGAAAGCGAATACACAAGCGGCGCAGCCCGTTCCCGGACGGAAGGCCGGAACGAATCGGTTCTGGTTCGTCTTCAAGCAGCAGAAGCTGCTGTATCTGATGTCCATGCCTTTCGTCGCATGGGTGATTGTCTTTCAGTATGTCCCCTTGTGGGGGTGGACGATCGCATTCCAGAATTACAAGCCCGCTCGCTCGTTTTTTGAGCAGGAATGGGTAGGGCTGAAGCACTTTCGCGAGCT
Source organism: Xylanibacillus composti (assembly GCF_018403685.1). Taxonomy (NCBI): domain Bacteria; kingdom Bacillati; phylum Bacillota; class Bacilli; order Caryophanales; family Paenibacillaceae; genus Xylanibacillus; species Xylanibacillus composti. The sequence goes on along the minus strand of NZ_BOVK01000052.1, from coordinate 34,552 downwards.
GCTGCAGGATGAGCGCTTCTACTTGGCGCTTAAGAACACGTTAGCCATGAGCGTGATGGGGCTGATCGTCGGCTTTACCGTTCCCATCCTGTTCGCGGTGCTGTTGAACGAGCTGAGATGGAAGAAATTCAAGAGCTTGACGCAAACGATCTCCTACCTGCCGCATTTCGTATCCTGGGTCGTTGTGGCCGGTCTCGTCTACAAGATGCTTTCCCTGGAGGACGGCGGCTTGAATCAGCTGCTGATGTGGCTCGGCGCAATCGACCAGCCCATCCAATTCATGGCGAAGGGAGAATGGTTCTGGGGCATCGTCGTCCTGTCCGACCTCTGGAAAGAGATGGGATGGAACTCGATCATCTTCCTCGCGGCCATATCTGCAGTCGACCCGCATCTGTACGAAGCGGCCAAGGTGGACGGAGCCGGGAGGTGGAGGCAAATCTGGCACGTGACATTGCCGGGCATCCGCGCGGTTATTATCGTGCTGCTCATTCTCTCCATCGGCAATCTGATATCGATCGGATTTGAGAAGCAGTATTTGCTCGGCAACCATCTGGTGGTCGATTACGCCGAGGTGCTGGATTTGTATGCCTTGAAGTATGGCCTGCAGCTCAGCCGCTTCTCGTTCGGTACGGCCATCGGCATCTTCAATTCCATGGTGGCGCTTCTGCTTGTGTTCACCGCGAACGCCCTGTTCAAGCGCTACAGCAACGAGAGTGTCGTATAGGAGGGGAGACTTGTGGCCCAATCAAAACCTTATTCCCGATTAAATGTGTCCGACCGTCTATTCGATATCGGCAACGTGCTGTTCATGATTGTCGTACTGATCGTGACCCTGTATCCGTTCCTGCATGTGCTGGCCTTGTCGTTCAACGATTCTGTGGATACCGTGCGCGGCGGCATCACGATCTTCCCGCGAGAATTCACGTTGGAGAATTACAAGGTCATTCTGACCAAGGACAGTCTGCTGACGGCCTTCGTTGTATCCGTATCGCGCACTGTCGTCGGCACTATACTCGGCTTGATCGCCTGCTCCATGGTCGCTTACACGTTGAGCCGCAGAGATTTTCAGGCAAGAAAGCTGGTCTCGGTCATCTTGCTGCTGACGTTGTATGTGTCGGGCGGCTTGATCCCGGTATTCCTGCTGTTCCGCGATCTGGGTCTGCTCAATACGTTCTGGGTGTATGTGCTGCCCGGCATGGTCGGCGCGTTCTATGTATTTGTCATTCGCTCCTTTATGGATAATTTGCCCCATGAGCTTCAGGAGTCGGCCAAGCTGGACGGCGCCAATGACTTCGGCATTTATGCGCGCATTATTCTGCCGCTCTGCAAGCCTGTGCTGGCTACGATTGCGCTGTTCCTTGCGGTGGGCCAGTGGAATTCCTGGTTCGATACGTATTTGTACAACGGATCATCGCCGCACTTGACGACGCTGCAGTTCGAGCTGGTCAAGATATTGCAAAGCACGCAAACGAGCATTGAGCAGGCCCGCTTCAACAATGTGGCGCAGCAGGCACAGTTTGTATCGCCGGACTCCATCAAGATGGCGATTACGATTGTCACCATCGTGCCGATTTTGCTCGTGTACCCGTTCCTGCAAAGGTATTTTGTGAAAGGGCTTACCCTCGGCGCTGTCAAGAGCTGAGAGGCGTGGAACCTATCGGTATGTACAGGCTTGCGGCCTGTGAATACAATAGAGATAACTTAAGGGAGGAAAACAAATGAAATTCAAGGTGGTCAAAGCGGCAGGCTTGCTGGTGATCGCTTCCATGCTGGCTTTTGCAGTCGGCTGCAACACCGGCAATCAGGCGGGGAACCAGCCGACCGGCAACAACGGCAATGCTTCCTCGAATGCGAACGGGGAGGGCGATGCGCTGGAGCCGATTACGTTCACGGCCTTCTTCCCCGATCCGAACAACGAATGGAACAACATGGAGGACGATATCGGGAAGGTATTGCAGGAGAAGACAGGCGTCACCCTCGATATCGAATTTGCAGTGGGAGATCCGGATCAGAAGATCAATCTGATTGCGGCTTCCGGCGAATATCCGGACCTCATCGCGCCGAAGGGAACGAGCGGAACGCTGGTCGAAGCGGGAGCCTTGCTGGACTTGACGGATCTGATTAACGAGCATGCGCCGAACATCAAGAAGATGATTGGCGACCAGATGGACCGGTTGAAGTACAGCAGCGAGGATGAATCCATCTATTTTATTCCGAACCTGGAGACGATCGACCATCAGAGCTTCGACGCGACCGGCACCTTCAATCTGCAGCACGCGGTTGTGAAGGAGCTGGGTTACCCGGAAATTAATACGTTGCAGGATTACGAGAATGCGATCAAGGCTTACAAGGAGAAATATCCGGAAATCGACGGGCAGCCTACGATTGGCGTTACGCTGATCGCCGAGGATTGGCGCAGCCTCATCTCGGTGACGAACCCGGCCTTTATCGCCACGGGCGCGCCGGATGACGGAGAATTCTACATCGATCCCGAAACCTATGAGGCAATTGTCCATTACAAGCGTCCGGAAGAGCGGGAATATTTCCGCTGGCTGAATCATATGAACAATATCGGGCTGCTAGATCCCGAAAGCTTCGTCCAGAAGTACGATCAATACAAGGCGAAGATTGCGAGCGGCCGCGTGCTGGGCACGATCGATCAGAAGTGGCAAATCCAAGAGGCGGAGAACGCCTTGAAGGCCGCCGGCAAGCCGGAGCGGGCTTACGGTCACTACAATGTCACGCTTGACGGTACATACAAAACGGCCAGCTTCATGCCGACCGGCTTCTCCGGCGGACAAGGCATCGGCATAACCGTCGATTGCAAAGATCCGGTTCGGGCGATCAAGTTTCTGGACTATCTCGCTTCCGAAGAGGGACAAATTCTGGTAAACTGGGGCGTAGAAGGCGTCACCTACGATGTGATTGACGGCAAGCGCGTGCTGAAGCCCGAAATCGCCGAGTTGAAGAGAAATGACGGCAACACGTACAAGAAGACGACAGGCATTGGCAACTATTTATTGTCCCTGCGTTACGGAGACGGCGTCCAGGATTCCACAGGCAACTATTTCACCCAAAGCTTCCCGGAGGAAGTGCGCAACAACTATACGGACATCGAGAAGGAAATTTTGGCAGCGTACGGCAAGGAGTTCTGGAAGGACTTCTTCCCTGACGAGGAGGAGTTCGAGGTTTCCCCTTGGGGACGCGCCTGGAATTTGAACATTCCGGCCGATTCGGAATACACGGTCATCAAGGCGAAGTTCGACGAGCTGGTCGACAAGCGGATCGCAGAAGCGGTTCTCGCCAAGCCTGAGGAATTCGACGCCATCTACGACGCCATGCTCGACGATTTCGAGCGCATTGACGTACCGAAGATGGAGGCGGAATTTTCCAAGCATCTGAAAGCCAGACTGGATTTGTGGGGCGTAACGAAATAAGGAATCGCTCGAATGGCATACAAAATGGAGGGGTCCTTCTGTGAAGGACCCTTTCGTACTTGCGGGCGTACTTGATCCATCACGGGATAACGGGAATGGGAGGATGAGACATGAAGGCGGACATGGACAGTCGCGATCAATGGAAACTGTGGTACAGCTCCCCCGCCTCGGCTTGGGAGGAAGCGCTGCCCTTGGGCAATGGCAGGTTGGGCGCCATGGTGTACGGGGGAGCCGATAAAGATGTGATCCAGCTGAATGAGGACACGCTATGGTCAGGGTTCCCGAGAGATACGGTGAATTATGAGGCAAGAAGGTATTTGCGGCAGGTTAGAGAGTTGATCCGCGAAGGAAGGCATGCGGATGCGGAGCGGCTCGTTCAGGCGCACATGCTGGGCAGCAATACGGAGAGCTATCAGCCGTTAGGCACACTCATCCTGCATGCGCAGGGTGCTGCGCCGAACGATTATCGCCGTGAGTTGAACCTGAACCAAGCTGTTGCCGAGACCCGTTATGTTCAGGGGGAACAACGGGTTCATCGCGAGTATTGGATCAGCGAACCGGATCAGGTAATGGCCGTGCGCACGCAGGCGGAAGGCAGCGGGACGCTTCATCTCACAATGTGCCTGGAATCGCCGCATCCCCACACGGTCCGGCAGGAAGGCGAACGGGAAATCGTCCTGAGCGGAAGGGGCCCGAGCCATGTAGCCGACAAGCATCTCGGCAACCATCCGGAGCCTGTGCTGTACGAGCAAAATCTCGGGACGGAATTTGTAATCCGGCTGCATGTCGATGCGGAAGACGGCCGTGTTGCGGTGGAGGCGGATGGGAGGATCACGGTTCAGGCTGCGCGGGCCGTGACGCTTTATCTTACAGCGGAAACGAACTTTCGCGATTACGAGACCCGTCCGAAGCCTGGTGATCTGGCGCCGCTTCGCCGCACGCAGGATACTATAGCCGCCGCACGCAGGCGCGGATATGAGTCGTTGCGGAAGCGGCATACGGAGGATTATCGCGCATTGTTCGACCGGGTGCGGCTAACGCTCGGGGATAGGGATGCAGCGCTGTCGGCAATGTCAACGGACCAGAGGCTGGAAGCCTATGCCGCATCCCCGCTGGATGCGGACCTGGAGGCGCTCTATTTCCACTTCGGCCGATACCTGCTCATATCCTGTTCCCGTCCGGGGACTCAGCCTGCCAATCTGCAAGGCATCTGGAATCCGCATGTGATGCCGCCCTGGAACAGCGATTATACGACCAATATCAATACGGAAATGAACTATTGGCCGGCTGAGGCATGCGGATTGAGCGAATGCCACGAGCCGCTCTTCCGCCTGGTGGAGGAGCTGAGCGCAACGGGCGGCCGGATTGCGCGCATTCACTACGGCTGCCGCGGTTGGACAGCTCACCATAACGTGGATCTGTGGCGCGCAGCCGGCCCTTCAGACGGCCACCCGAAGTGGGCCTTCTGGCCGCTAGCCGGCGCATGGCTGTGCCGTCATCTGTGGGAGCATTATTTGTATACCGGCGATCTGGAATTTCTGCGCGGGCGGGCATACCCGCTCATGAAGGGCGCCGCCCAGTTCGGGCTCGACTGGCTGGTTGAGCAGGAGGGGCTGCTGGTGACCAGCCCTTCGACCTCGCCGGAGAACAGCTTCCTGACAGCCGATGGAAAGCCGTGCAGCGTCACTGCCGGCGCCACGATGGATGCGGCGATCCTGCGGGAGCTGTTCCGGCATTGCATCGAAGCCGCAACACGGCTGGATCTGGACCCGGCCATGCGGGAGCAGCTGGCGTCTGCGCTGGCGAAGCTGCCTGCCTATCGCATCGGCAAGCATGGACAACTTCAGGAGTGGCTGGATGATTACGACGAAGCGGAGCCTGGACATCGGCACTTCTCGCACCTGTATGGGCTCTACCCTGGCAGTGACATCAATGACAGCTGTCCGGAACTGCTTGCGGCAGCGAACACTTCCATCGAGCGCCGCCTCGCACACGGCGGGGCGCATACCGGCTGGAGCTGCGCATGGCTGATCAACCTGTATGCGCGCTTGAAGGATGCGGAGCGTGCGCATGCTTCCATCCAGACGCTGCTCAGCCGATCCACGCTGCCCAATCTGTTCGACGATCATCCGCCGTTCCAGATCGACGGCAACTTTGGCGGCACCGCCGGCATCATCGAGCTGCTGCTGCAAAGCCATCAGGATTGCATAGAATTGCTGCCGGCCTTGCCCGAGGCGTGGGCTTGCGGCAGTGTGAGCGGTTTGCGGGCGCGCGGCGGTTACACGATTGCCATGGAATGGGCAGACCGCAAGCTCGTCCGGGCGACGGTCACAGCCAAACAGTCGGGCTTCTGCCGCATCCGTTACCGGCATCCGCTCGCAGCAACGGCGTCGAGCGGGGAAGCGGTGGCGGTGCAGGACGGAGGCTTCGCCGTTGAGGAAGGCTGCACCTACGCGCTCGCATGTATAGATTAATTCCGTGACAGATTTCGCCGCATAGGGTCATACGGGGATGAATCTTCGCAATGGAGCTGGCTCCAAGTCATGACGTTGACTTGGGAACAGCTCTTTCTGCTGTGTTCGCCTGGCATCCTCCATTCCAGTCAATCCTGCCCGTCGTCGAAGCATTCGCAAGCATCCATCGAAAATGACAAATGTAACTATATCCGGTTTTCACGAGTTGGCATACTAGAGGAAATAAGTGCAGAAAGGGTGTTAACGGATGCTGGTAGCTTCCATGCAAGGGGTAGTCAAGCGGTACGGCTCCCATGTGGCGCTGGATTACGCGGATCTTGCCGTTTATGAGGGAGAAATACTTGGATTGCTCGGCCCGAACGGCGCGGGGAAAACGACGCTCATTCAGACCTTGACAGGGATGGTTCCCTTCGAACAGGGACGGATCGAGCTGTTTGGCAACGCGAAGGAGCCTTTCTCCCATGCCAACAAAGAGAAGCTGGGCCTGGTTACGCAGGAAATCACCGTATACGATGAGTTGACGGCTAAGGAAAACCTGCAATTTTTTGCCGGGGTATATGGGCTGAGAGGGAGCGAGAGGAAGAAGCGGGTGGAAGAGGCGCTTGCCTTTGTCGGCTTGGCGGAGCACGCGAACAAGCTCCCGACCAAATTTTCCGGCGGGATGAAGCGCAGGCTGAACATCGCTTGTGCGCTTACCCATCGTCCCAAACTGCTGATCATGGATGAGCCGACAGTAGGAATCGACCCGCAGTCGCGCAATCATATTTTGGAATCGGTCAAAAAATTGAGGGAGCAAGGGACGACGATTCTCTATACGACGCACTATATGGAGGAGGTACAGGAGATTGCTTCCAGAGTCGTGATCATGGATCAGGGGCAGATGATTAAGGAAGGCACAGTGGAACAATTGATCCAATCCATCCAGCATGAGGAGCGGGTGCACATCGATGTTGCGGATGAGACCCGCCTCCCGCTGGAACGCCTGGAAAGCATTGCAGGCGTGAAGCGGGTATCGCTCTCCGGAACCCGGATCACCATTGTTTCCGCAGCAGGCTCGGGCAACTTGGACCGTATTTTATCCTTGGTGAAGGAGTACACGGGCGTGCTCGGCATCCAATCGGAGAAGCCTGACCTGGAGGATGTATTCCTCACCTTGACGGGCAAGCAGCTGAGAGACGGGGGGCGAGCGGAATGAGAGTGCTTTCCACAGTAAAATTTACAGCGCTTCGCATGATTAGAAACTATATCGTCTTGCTGCTGCTGCTTGTCGTTCCCATTGTGTTGATCTCGGTATTCGCCATCATCCTTTCGGACACCGTTACGGAATCTGGCGAGCGGCCCTTGCACGGAATAGCCAAGATCATGGTCGTCAGCTTTCAATTGTTTGCCGGTTCGATTGTGATGTCGTATATTCAGCATGAGTTTTTCACGGCGCACAAGATGAGGCTTGGCGTGCTGCCTTTCCGAAAGGAATTGTACGCATTTTCGATCATGATGTGCGGCACGGTGTTTTCGATCTTGCTGGGCGTGGCGCTGATGACGTACTCTCAATTCGTGTTGGGGGTGCCTTGGGGGAACTGGGCTTGGTCGATCTATGTGATTGCCTTGATGTCGGTATTGTCGAGCACTGTCTGCCTGATCTTCACCTTCTCCGTGCGCAACTTCAAATTGGCGGAGCGGTTAAGTGAAGTGTATGGCGTTGGCTTTATCGCGCTTGCCGGTTTGTTCTTTCCCATGCCGAACAATGCTTTCTTCGATTTCATGGGCTCCTACGGAAACCCTCTGGTCTTATCCATGCTGTCCATTCAGGCGATGGAGCAGTCTGATGCAGGAGAGGCTTGGTTTACGGCGAATATTCTGTTAGGCGCCATCGTTCTCTTGTTCTTGCTTATGCTCGCATTGGGCAGGAGGAAAATGGCATGACCGTCTTTCAGTTTGTTCTGAAAAGAAGCTTTCGCAACGTGACCAATTTGATCTTTCTCACGCTGTTCCCGGCAGCTTGCATCTTCTTGCCGCAAGGCGACCCATGGCCCCTGCTCCCATACGGCTATCAGTTTTTTGGCATTCTTCTCCTGTTCGTCAGCATCCGGCTGACCTTGAACATTCAGGCGGATCGGGCGACCGGTGTCATGAAGCGGCTGTCGGTCGCTCCGCTCAGCCATTTCCGTTACTTGAGCCAGAATCTGTTGGCCTATTTGCTGATTATCGCCGCACAGTGTACGCTTGTAGTCTATGGAGGCGTGTTGTACGGACAGCCGCTGTATCAGCCTTTCCTGCTGCTGATTCTTTATATTTCTTACAGCTTGGCCGCCTTGGCTGTAGCTTTGGCATGGGTCTCGTTTTTCCGCAATAAGGATGTGGCGTTTTTTGGTTTTGTGTCGCTTGTTTTTCTGGTTGCTGTGCTGGGCGGCCTTATGATTCCTGTGAGCATGTTCCCGGAATGGCTTGCCCGCATAGCGGTTTTGTTCCCTACCTACTGGCTGGCTGAAGGCCAGAATTGGATCGTCTTTGGCGGGAAGTCAGGCGAATTTTTGTTTGTGAATGTGATTTTATGGATATACGCTATCGTGTTTATGATTATCGGCAGCATGAGAAAGATTCACTGAAGCGGGGGGAGAAGGATGGAGATGAGGATGAGGATGGAGCCGCATCTGTATGTGAACGGTTGGCGCTTTCTCACGATAGGCGTGCTGTTCCATCTGTGGGTGATCGGCCAGTCCTCAGCCGATGCCCTGGTGCTGATCCTTCTCCTGCTCGTGATGGCCTGCTTGCGCTGGCGATTTGCGCTCCCGGCATGGACTAGCGCCATTGACGCCTCCCTATGCCTGGTTTACGCTCCGTTTACCGCGATTAGCTGCTACGGTTTGGCCCTGCCTGTATTCGAGCTGGCCCTCAAAGGGAGATGGCTGCTGGCCTTGCTGCCCTTCGCCAGCTTGTTTTTATTTGCTTCCAACCCTGGTTTTTTGTTCTGGTATCTCCTGCAGGCTCTGTTTTTTGGCATGTTCTCATCGATTGCGTTGCACAATGAGCGAAGGTACAGGCTGGAAGCGGATAATCAGCGGAAAGCCCGATATGAGCTGGAACGCATCAAGCTCGACTTGCTCGCAGCTAACGAATCAGCAGCCCAGCAGGCAGAGCTTATGGAAAGGTATCGCATTGCAAGGCAGCTTCACGATCATCTGGGGCACGATTTGACAGGCGCGTCCCTTGCGCTGCAAGCTTATGAATATGTTCAGGATCCCGATGAGGCCCGGAAGCTGCTTGAAGAAGTGAAGAAGCGCTTGGAGCGCAGTACGGTGAGCCTGAGAGAGACGGTTCATAATATGACGCCCGTATCGCGAATCGGCATTGAAAACTTGGAAAACATCGTGAATCAATTTCCGTTTGCGGACATTCACTTTCAGAAATCGGGCGACATGCTGCTGGTTTCGGCTTATCAATGGCCCTTCCTGGAAGCCTGCCTGAAGGAAGCGCTGACGAACGTGGCCAGACATAGCAATGCAACACAGGTGAAGGTAGACATGCAGGTTTCGCGATCTATCGCGAGATTGCTTATACAGGATAACGGCAGTGTGTCACACGATTCCCCGGCTGGCAGCGGCTTGAGAAGCTTGCAGATGCGGGCTCGCTCATTGGGAGGAAGCTTGTCGGTCAGCCGTGAAGGCGGGTGTCTGCTCGTCTGTGTGCTGCCTCTGGGAGGGAAGGAACAATGAAGCTGATCATCGTCGATGACGACCCGCTCGTATGCCAGAGCCTGAAGCTGCTGCTTGGCAAGGAAGCGGATTTGGATGTGACGGGAGTTGCTGGCAACGGCGAGGAAGCCGTGGCGCTTGTTGACAAGCAGCAGCCTGACGTCATCTTGATGGATATTCAGATGCCGGTCATGGACGGGATAGAAAGCACCCGGCTCATCAAGGAGAAGTATCCGTCTATACACGTTATCATGCTGACCACCTTCCGGGATGAGAAGAATATCAGGCTTGCTCTGCAGGCCGGTGCCGAGGGTTACCTGCTCAAGTCGGCCAACGTGGACAATATGGCTGACCAAATCAGGGCGATATCGGCGGGAATCAGCGTACTCGATACGGAAGTGCTGAAGACGATCATTATGGAGCCCGAAGTCGGACAGTTCGAAGGCTTGACAGACCGGGAGCTGGACATCGTAGAGCTTGTGGCACAGGGATTGTCCAACAAGGAAATCGGGAAGAAGCTTTTCTTAAGCGACGGAACGGTGCGCAATATGCTGTCGATTGTGCTGGACAAGCTGGAGCTTCGCGACCGCACGCAGCTGGCCATCGCTTATTGGCAAAGAACGGGCGGACGGAAATGAAACAGAGGCAGGAGTTTGGATATTTCAGGTGGAACTTATATCTGGAAGGAATATAATGGAACTTCCGTATGGTCAAGGGGGAGGTGAAGAAGTCCGCACATGCAAGGTGAAAAGGTTATCAGCAAAGGGAGGAAAATATCAAGTGTTCAGTAGTTCCGCAAGTGAAAATAAAATAGGAGGAGTGAGTGTAGCATGAAAGCCTCTGTCATTATTCCCACCTACAACCGGTTGTTGCTGCGGCTTATCGTGAGTGAAGCGGGGCGTATCGCCCGCCGCGTAGTATGGATACGGGAAACAGCAGCGCCCTTGCCCGGATTTTCGTATGAACAGGCTCAAGAGTTGGGCGGAGGGCTCTTGCTGTGCCACCTGCGCAAGAAAGCTGTACAGCATGAGAATCCGGAGCTATACAGCCGATAAGAACGCCGCACTAGCAGGAAACGGTCGGCATTCCTTGGGTGTCGACGTTTTTATCTGCTTAGGCTTTGGCATACTCTAAAAACTTTAGCATAACCCCTAAAAATCATAGAAGATGAAGCTTCGCCCTAATGGGACAAAAGGATTATGTCCCCCTCTGTCGAATAGGCAATCATAGAATCGAAAATTGCTAGAGGGGTGATCATCCTATGACAATCCGAAAGAAGAAACTGTCCGCTCAAGCCCAGATACGCCAAGATATGAAAGCGATTACAGCGGCAGACGACCCTTCCACGCCCAGCCCGGACTCGTTCCGTTCAGAGATGAAAACCAGGTTCAATCCGTTCCGTACGATTGGCGGCAAGCTGTTTACTGTATTTATGGTCTTTATCGTCGTGTTGGTGTCTGGCGCAGGCATTTATTCATACAACACCTCGAAGTCTACATTGTCCGAGGAAGTGACTGTCTATACGGAACAGGCGCTGGGGCAAGTAACAGACAATCTGGAACTGATATTGAAGCAGTATGTAGATTTGACCATGCTGCTGGTGACAGACAGGGAAGTGAGCAATGCCATTACCGTTATGAGCGATAGTTCGGTATCCAGCTACGAGCGGTTGGAGTCTTCGCGCAATTTGGACAATAAGCTGGCATCCTTCGCATTGTCCGACAGCTCGATTAATGCGATTTTTTATTTCAACATGAACGGGGAGCTGGCATCCAGCTACAGCACGCTCGCGATCGATGGGAGTGTTCAGGAGGAGCCTTGGTTTGTTCAGGCATTGGAAGCCAACGGCGCTGCAGTCTGGCTGGGAATGAATCCCGACATACTGCAGGACCGCAATGGCGGCTCCACCTTCGGAGTGGTGAGGCTGCTGAAGGATGTCTATTCCCGAAACAGCGGCGTTCTGTATTTGCAGCTGAACAAAAACGTTCTTGCCGAACAGATGATGAAGCTGAAGCTGGGCGACAGCGGCAGCCTGCATGTCGTAAATGAAAGCAGGGAAATTCTGTTCGGCGCACATACAGAACAGCATGAGGGTCTGCTGGAAGCAGTGACACAGGCAGACATGGAAACGATGAGCAGCGCGGGTGACAGCTTGCGCTCCTATCAGCGGAATGGCTTGCTGTATATGCAGAGCAAGCTGGACGGGCTGGATTGGCATTTAATCGGAGCTGTGCCCGTGAATGAGTTGACGCAAAGCGCGAATAAAATTCTGAACGGCACGTTCACCATGATCGGCCTGGCTGTATTGATTTCGGTCATTGTCGGCATTGGCATGATGCGCTGGATCGGAGGGCCGCTCATTCGCCTTCGCAACCTGATGAATGAAGGAGAGCGCGGCAACCTTACGGTTCGCACGGAAGTGCGCAGCAAGGATGAAATCGGCCAGGTCGGAGAAAGCTTCAATCGCATGATGGAGCAAATTCAGAAGCTGGTCCAGCAGACGAATTCATCCGCGCAGGAGGTGCTGAACACGGCCAGCGAATTGACAGATGTGTCCAGAAGAACTTCCCACTCCTCCAAAGAGATTTCGCTTGCGACCGAGCAGATTGCGGAAGGCGCCATGACGCTGGCTACCGAGGCCGAGCGGGGCAACGGGATTTCGATTGAACTGGGCGATCAAATGCAGCATGTCCTGAAAGCGAACGCTGCCATGGGGCAATCTGCCGCCGGCGTGCGCGAGCTTAGCGAGCAGGGGACTTCTCTCATGGGAGCGCTCATCGGGAAGACCGAGCAAACCGAGCAGATGACCCGTTCTCTAGTAGAGAAGGTAGACAGGCTGAAGGCAAGCACGTCGTCGATTCGCCGGATTCTCGATGTGCTGAACGGGATTGCGCAGCAGACGAACATCTTGTCGCTCAATGCTACGATTGAAGCGGCCCGAGCAGGCGCGGCGGGCAAGGGGTTCATGGTAGTGGCTGACGAAATTCGCAAGCTCGCCGACCAATCCAGGCAATCGATCGACTCCGTTGGAGAGATGACGAATGCGATTCAGGCGGAAATGGAGGAGACGGTTGCCGTATTGTCCGAGGCCTACCCGATCTTCCAGGAGCAGATTAGCTCCGTGAATCAGACGAGCAGCATGTTCCATGAGGTGCGCAACGAAATGGAGGCGTTCACAGCGAAGCTGGATCAGGTAACAGCGTCCCTGCGGACACTGGAGCACTCGCAGCGGACGCTGTCTGAGGCAATGTCCAGCGTAAGCGCCGTCTCCGAAGAGTCTTCCGCCACCTCCGAGCAGGTGGCCTCCCTGTCCAGCGAGCAGCTGAATTCCAGTGAAGGGCTCGTCCGGCTGGCCGAGAAGCTGGAGCAGCTGTCCGAAGCGCTGCAGAAGTCGCTGGCCCGTTTTTCGATCTAGCCCTTCTGGCCAGTCAGGCATGGAAAGCCTGCATGTTTCGCGACTATTTTCCGATCAGACGCATTCGGGGTGTGCATTGCTGCACTTTAGCATTTGCCCGCCGCAGCAAGCTGCGCAATCCAACTTACACAAGAGGTTATCCCTTGGCAAGAAAGAGGGATAACCTCTTTTTTTTCGTTTACGGCAGCCCCGTTGTTTTTTTACACGTTTCGTTAATTGGTGTTCTGGTTTGGGATTCGACAGTGTTTTACCATAGGGATACAAACAGAAGTGTGGTGATGAAATGAGAAGCAATACAGAAAGGAACAAGAGCGGCGCGCTGGAGGCAGAGCTATCTGTACCCGCCGGCAAGACGAGCCGGCAGTCGCTGTGGAAACGATTCGCGCAGCAGTGGGAGTTCCAATTGATGATACTGCCGGCTATCGCGTTCCTGCTGATCTTCAACTACGCCCCGATGTGGGGGATTCTCATGTCCTTCCAGGAGTACAACCTGTTCAAGGGCTTCTGGGAAAGCCCGTGGGTCGGGTTCGATCATTTCCGGATGTTCTTCGACTCCCCCGAGTTCTGGAACATTATGCGGAATACCTTCGCGATCAGCTTCCTGAAGCTGCTGATCGGCTTCCCGGCGCCGATTCTCCTGGCCCTGATGCTGAACGAAGTCGGCCATTTGTTCTTCAAGCGGGTCGTGCAGACGATTACGTACATTCCCCATTTCATCTCCTGGGTGGTCGTGTCGGGACTGGTGTTCTCGATGCTTGCCGTGGACAACGGCGCTGTGAACGAAACGCTGCAGCGATTCAATCTGATTGAGCAGCCGATTAATTGGATGTCGATTCCCGAATATTTCTGGGGCATCCTGGTGACGGTCAATGTGTGGAAGGAGATTGGCTTCGGGTCCATTGTCTACTTGGCGGCCATCGTCGGCATCGATCCTTCGCTTTATGAATCAGCTTCCATAGACGGAGCAAGCAAGCTGCAGCAAATTTTCAAGATTACGATCCCATGCATTGCGCCGGTGATTGTTATTTTCCTGATCTTGAATATCGGCAATTTGCTGAATGCTGGCTTCGAGGACGTATTCGTCCTGACCCGAAACCTGAATAACGGCATTTTGATGTCAGTCGCCGTGACGATCGATACGTATGTGTACCAAATGGGCATTATCAATCAGCGGTTCTCTTATGCGACTGCGGCAGGGCTGTTCAAATCGATGCTGAGCATCATTCTGCTGATTGCCGCTAACGGCATTGCCAGAAGATTGGGGCGAACAAGCCTGTGGTAGCCGGATGACGAACTTGGGGAGGTGCTCTGGATGAAGCTGACCATGGGCGACAAGATCATGCAGGTGATCCTATACATCATTCTTGCGTTTCTCGCCTTCATTACCTTTTATCCGTTCTGGAATTCGCTTGTGCTTTCCTTCAATACCGGATCGGACACGTCCCTCGGGGGGGTGACCTTCTGGCCGAGGGATTTCACATTGGAAAACTATCAGATTGTCTTCAAGGAAAAGAAGATTTATCAGGCCTATTTCATTACGATACTGCGAACCGTGATTGGCACGGCGATGGCGATGTTCTTCACGTCGCTGTTCGCTTACGCTCTGTCGAAGAAAGGCATTGTGTTCAAGAAGTTTTACATGATCTTCGCTGTGTTTACGATGTTCTTCAACGGCGGGCTCATTCCGTACTTTATCGTCGTCTATCATTTGAATCTGTACAACACCTTCGCCTTCCTGATCCTGCACGGCATGATCAGTGTGTACAACATGATTATCTTCCGAACGTTCTTCATGGGTTTGCCGGATGGGCTGGAGGAGTCGGCCAAAATTGACGGCTGCACGAATTTCGGGGTGTTCTTCCGAATTGTGCTGCCGATTTCGGGTCCGGTCTTCGCCACGCTGTCTCTGTTCACGGCCGTGTTCTTGTGGAACGATTGGTTTTTCCCGGCGGTGTTCATCAATGACCAGAATTTGATCCCGCTGCAGACGATGCTGGTACAAATCATCAACGAGGGCACGACGGCGACGCTCATGGCTAATCTCAACTCGTATGCGCAAAGCATGGTGCAGAATTCCGTTACGGTTCGCTCGATCCAGATGGCTACGATGATGGTCGCCACCTTGCCAATCCTGTTCATCTATCCGTTCCTGCAGCGGTTTTTCGTGAAGGGCGTGCTCGTGGGCTCGCTGAAAGAGTAGCAAGCGGTTATGCAGCAGACTTGCCAGCAAGTCGGCTTCTAACATATATTCAAACTGGAAAGAGGGGAAAGAGACAAACATGAAGAAAAAAACTATGTTCACCCTGCTCATCGTGATCATGAGCGCTGTCATGGTTCTGTCCGCTTGCACCAGCAACAACGGCGGCGCCGAGAACGCGGCTGACGGCGCGGGGAGCAATGCCGCCGATTCCAACGGCTTAAGCGATGCCGACGCACGAGTCGATTCGGGCACAGGCGTCAAGCCGGTTACGTTCACGCAATATGTGAATTACGATTGGTTCACCGCTCCGACCTGGATTGAGCGTCCGCATGCGGCATGGATGACGGAAAATCTGGGCGTGGAAGTGGTGCCAGTGCAGTCGAACGGCGCTGCCGCACAGAAGCTGAATTCCATGATTGTGGCGAACGAGCTTCCCGACGCAATCGTTCTGGATCGCGGCAAGGATGTCGAGCGTCTGGTTGAAGCGGGCCGACTTGTTGCGCTCGATCCTTATTTGGAAAAGTATCCGGAGTTCGTAGAGACGATTGGCGCGGAGACGCTGAATATGCTTAGAAGCGCCGATGGCAAGCTGTATCAAATCCCGAACTGGTTCATCAGCGGCGACAACGGCAACGGCAATGCGGCTTATCTGGTGAACAAGAAGATTTATAAGGAGCTGGGCTCCCCGACTCTGGAAACATGGTCCGATCTGGAAGCATATCTGCAGCGGGTGAAGGCAGAGCATCCGGACGTTGTGCCGCTCGACTTCGGAGAAATTCGCGACGGCTCCGAGCTGCAAATGCTGGGCATGCTCTACAGCGGCGCCGCGAACGGGGCAACGCCTGCGTTCTTGTCGCCCAGTGGGGTGTTCGGCATCCCGAACGGGAATGAGCTGACGTCCATTTACAAGGATCCGGCGTTCAAGGATGCGGCGACCTTCGCCAGCAGACTGTTCCGCAGCGGGTTGACATCCCAGGACGTCTTCACCCAGACGCGCGATCAAATCTTGGAGAAGCTGAAGAACGGCAAGGTTGCGGTATTCGGCGCCTATGACGCGGTCGTCGAAGGGATTGGCCGCGAGGCGAACAATCTGCTGCAGGCGGAAGATCCGGAAGCCGGGTATGATGTGATCTGGCCGTTCCATAAGGAAGGCGTAGACAAGAATCAAGTGTTCCCGAGCGGGTACAACACGCTAGGTTGGAATGTCAATGTCATTACGACGAACGCGGAAGATCCGGAAGCCATCTTCTCCTTCATGAATTGGGCCATCAGCGAGGAAGGACAGCGCATCTTCTTCTTCGGTCCTCCGGGACTGTTCTATGACGAGGTCGTAGGCGGCGTGCCGGTTCCGAACGAGGCGTACATCAATCGTGATCCGAAGGCTTACGATGAAATGAAGATCGGCGAATTCAACTGGTATGGCCATACAAGCTATGTCGACACAACGAAAGCCAAGCGCGAGGAGTACTTGCCGGAGGAAGCGCAGGACTGGACGACGATTGCCCAATCCGAAGTTTCCTTCAAGACATCCAGGAACATGACCGAATTTTCGAATCTGGACCCGCTTCCCAACTCGAACGAAGGGATCATCATGCAGCGCCTGAAAGATCATTACAAGCAAGCGATTCCGAAAATCATCTTCTCCAAGAGCGATGAGGAGGTCGCGCAGCAAATCGAAGAAGCCGCCAGAGAGGCAGACCGTCTGGGGTACCAGGAAATTCTTGATTGGAAAACGGCCAAGTGGCAGCAAAATCTGGAACTCATGGGCCAAAAGTAATAATATAGATTGAAAGATAGACAGGATGGCGAGGCAGCCGTGTGAAATGTTATTGTGCCGTTCACACGCTTGCCAGCTTCTCGCCAATGCTTTCGTTCACCATATATAGTCTTTGGGCAGATTGAGGTATACGCTTCGGGTATGCCTCTTCTCCCATTTTTTCATTTGCAAGCCTGAAAGCGCTTGCTCGAGACAACATCTGTGCGGCAAGGGGGCAAGCCAATGTACAAAGCGGTATTAGTGGATGATGAGACCTATGATCTGGAAGGAATGCGGAAGCTGATCCCGTGGGAGGAGTTGAACATAGAGGTGGTTTGCTGTGAAAACAAGCCTCTGGCGGCATTGCGCTTCATTGAGAACCATGAGATCGATATTCTCGTCACCGACATCAAGATGCCGGTGCTGTCTGGCCTGGAGCTTGCCAAGCGGGCGGCTGAACGCAATCCGCAGCTGAAGACCGTCTTTATCAGCGGCTATCAGGATTTTCACTATGCGAAGCAGGCGCTGCACCTGAAGGCGGAGGGGTATGTGCTCAAGCCTGTGGACGATCATGAATTCGTGGCTATCCTGAAGGAGCTGACGGCGCAGCTGGATGCGGAGCGAACCGGCGAGAATTCCATTCACTCCTTTTCCTTTATCCGACATGACTTTATCCTGCATTTGCTTGAGGGAAGCATCGAGCCGGAACAGCTGAGAACCTTCGTGGAAGCCTATCGCGTGGCGTTCCCGCAAGGACCGATCCATGCGGCCTTGATTGAGATCGATGGAGCGGCGTGGAAGCAGCAGCATCTGCCGGAGTCCGAGCAAGCCGTGCTGGCGACCTATCTCCAGCAAACCGCGCAAGCAGTCGAGCGGCATCGGCTGGGCTATTGGTGCAAACTCTCCCCATATCAGCTCGGTCTTGTCTTCACGCAGGACAGCCGTGAAATCGAACAAGCGCTCACGGCATTAATTGAAGCGATCGGGCAAGCCTGCGCCTTCACGGTTACGGTCAGCTACGGACATGAGGTGAATCAGCTCGAAGCGATTCACCGCTCCTTCAAGCAAGCGCAGACATTCATGGCGTACAAGATGTTTCACGGCAACAACAGGCTGCTGTCCCCCCATGCTGTTTGGCGGCATGCCGAAGAACAGGATGCGTTCGATGTGAACCAAGTGCTGGACCGGCTTTTTTCTGCCATGGCCAACTACAGGCTGGTTCAAATCTGCGATTGCATTGAGGAATTGTTTCGATTGGTTAGCGGCTTTGAGCACCCCTCGAAGGTTTACAATTATGCGATCCATATCGTCACGAAGCTGGAGACTTACCTGCATACGCTCCATGAATCCTTCCGCAGTCTGCTGGGATTGGAGACGGATACGATTGCGATCGTACAGCAATTCGAAACGATTGCAGATATGCAGCGATGGATGCGCCGGACGACCTTCGAGATTTCCGAGCAGCTTTTCACGAAGAGGCAAAGCAAGAACCGCAAGCTGTTCGAGGATATCGAGCAGTATGTGGAGGAACGCCTTTCCGGCGAGATCACCCTGAAGGAGGCAGCCAATCATTTCTCCTATTCGCCCAACCACTTGGGCTTTCTCTTTAAGGATTACAAGGGGGAAAGCTTCAATGAATATGTGGTGAAGCGGAGAATGGAGCGAGCGAAGAAGCTGCTGCGCGACCATCATTGGAAGGTGTACGAGGTCGCCGATCAAGTCGGTTACAAGAGCCTGACCTACTTCAGCAGAACATTCCGTGAGATGGTCGGCCTGACGCCAGGCGACTATAGAAAGCAGAGATGATCCCGTATGAGCAAGAAGCGCAAACCGCTGTTCATCCCGTTTTCCTACAAGCTGTTTATCTCCTATCTGTTCATCATGCTTGTTCCGGTAATCGTGATCGGCAGCTACGCCTACATGACATCCGTGCAATCGATTGAACAGCATACGCGGGAGAACCTGGACGCAGCCGTCAAGCAGATCAAGCGAAATGTGGAGTTCCGGGTGAATGACGCGATGCGGAGCTCCGATGAGATTTACGCCGATCAGGTGCTGAGCCGCTATCTGTCCGGCTATTTCGTAGACTGGGACCGCTATGTCGTGACAACGCAATATGTGCTTCCGCGGGTGGAGCTTGCTTCCAACCTGCCTACGCAGAATGTCCGCCTTGCCTTGTATTTGGATGAAGCGAACTTCAGTGAATATTACTATAACGAGACCGAGGAAGCGCTGAGGTCCGGCGCCCGCCAGTTCGGTATTTTCCACACGAGCCGAATCAGGCAGGAGCCATGGTATCGAGCGTTGGACCTGACGTACAACAGCACCCTGTGGAAACAGGTGGGCAACGACTTTCAGTACCACAATATATCATTCCTGCGCCCGTTGATCGATTACGAGACGTTCGATTCCATCGGGCTGATTAAAGTAACCGTGAAGTTGAAGGATATCTTCGAGGATGTCGAATTCAATACGCTTGCTTCCGGCTCCCAGCTGTTCGTGGTTGATCCGAAGCAGGAGGTCCTCTTCGCCAGCTCGCACAACGCGATGATGTATGCGGGGTCCCTGCAGGTGGATGCAAGCGAGTACTTGGCCATAGAGGAGGAAATATCCAATTTCCCTGCCAAACTCGTCGCGTTGATCCCTGTATCGTCCTTCAAGGACAACTCCAGACTTGTGCGCAATAT
Source organism: Xylanibacillus composti (assembly GCF_018403685.1). Classification (NCBI taxonomy): domain Bacteria; kingdom Bacillati; phylum Bacillota; class Bacilli; order Caryophanales; family Paenibacillaceae; genus Xylanibacillus; species Xylanibacillus composti. Next base: position 14,891 of record NZ_BOVK01000052.1, on the reverse strand, counting down.
GACGATTCTGATCTGCTTGGTCAGCTTGCTTGTTCTTTTGCTGTTCAGCATGCTGATCTCGAGATATTTCTCCAAGCGCTTCCACAAGCTGATGGCTTCGCTAAAGTCCTTCAAGGAGGGGGAGCTGCACAAGCGGATTCAATACCGGGGCCATGACGAATTTGCCCTGATCAGCGATGCGTTCAATGACATGGCGTCCACAATCGAGAAGCTGATTGACGAGGTGTATATCAGCAAGCTGGAGAAGAAGGAAACCGAGCTGCAGGTCCTGCATGGACAGATGAACCCGCACTTTCTGTACAATACCTTCTCCTCGATCAGCCGCATGGCGAAGCTGGGAGAGATCGAGAAGCTGCATGAGATTATCCGATCCATGGCGAAATTTTATCGGCTCTCCTTGAACAAAGGGGAGATGGTCATCCCGATCGAGAAGGAGATTCAAATTATTGAAGCCTATCTTGAAATCCAGAATATCAAGTACGGGGACCGCATTCGCATCGAGTACGACATAGACCCTGACATTCTTCACTATGAGACAGTGAAGTTCATCCTGCAGCCATTCGTGGAAAACGCGCTGGAGCATGCCTGGTACGATGATGAGATTGCGATAAAACTGACGGCAGCCAAGGGGAAGGAGCGGATCGTGATGGCAATTGCGGATAATGGACTCGGCATGCGCGAGGATACGATTCAGGCGATCTTCAAGAAGACGGGCGAGCCGCTCGGCTACGGCATTCGCAACGTAGACCAGAGGCTCAAGCTGCATTTCGGCAAGGACTACGGCGTTCGCATCGAGAGCGAGGTTGGGGCGGGAACGACGGTGCGAATCGAGTTCCCTGTGCGCGAGTTTGAAGAAAAAAAGGAATAGCAGGCAGAGGGGAGCGCGGCGAAGAGGGGCCAAGCGCAACCTGAAAATGAAGTTCTTTTCCGTTGATTTGTGCAGTGTTCTATAAAGCGCTTTCATTATACAATGGAAGGTAGACCTTGGGTTCATTCTACTAGACAATCATTGGAGGAGGCGTCTGCAACTTGATCGACTTGAACATTCAACCTAGAAAAAACGGAGGGAATTGCTTCGACGACGTTCTGGATACCGTGACGCATTGGTATGGCAAGGATTTCCGCATGGTGCACGCAGAGGGATTGAAGTTTGCCTTTCATCCGGCATCGCCCGGCAAGCCCACGCTCGGAACGCGGATGCAGTTGGATTTCCAGAGGGCCTTTGCGTTAATGGAGACCTTCCACGGCTTGCGCATGAAGCTGCATCGCGAGCTTTCCCCGCAGGAAGCGATTCGTCTTATGGAGGAACAACTGCGGGACGGTCATCCGGTCATATTCGCGCAGGACGACCATTACAATCCCTGGAGCCCGAATTACGGCTTGCGGCACGATGCCCAGCACATGATGATTGCGATAGGCATTGACCCGGCAACAAAAGGCTTGCTGTGCATCGATCCCTTCTTCGAAAGGGAGAAATCCACGCTTGCCTACGACCTGTTCGAGCAGGGATTCGACCGCTGCATTACGGTGCAGCCCGTCGAGCCGAGCGTGGCGGATAATGCCGCCATTCTGGCCCGGCTGCGTGAATTGGTTCGGGAGGAACTGGATCAAGGCATGACCGCGGCAGGGATGCGGGCGTTGGCTGAAGCCTTGCCCGGGGTCGACATCGAAGAAGAGACCAGAGGGATAGCCACTTTCGGACACTGCCTGCTGTTTGTAGGGATGGGCGCCCTCATCATGGCACGCCGCAATTATGCGCTGATGCTGCGCTATCTGGCCGAGCGCGCCGCCAAGCCTTCCCTGCATGGTTCGGCGGATGCCTTCGATCAGTTGGTCAACAGATGGACCATCATTCGCGGCCAGCTGACCAAGCTGTATTCCCAGACCAGACAGGGGAGGAAGGATGGGGCTGCGCAAGACGCCATCACGAGCGACATGGCAGAGAAGATCATCGCAGCGAGCCAGGCAGAGAATGTGGCATTGGAAGCGCTGCATGAACTTTTGGGAAAAGAGGACAAGCTCGGCGAAGGGGAAGCGGCCACCGAAGCGGTCGACGCGAATGCGCTCACTGTCGAGCAGCTGATTCATGTTGATCTCATTCCTTACTTGACGGCGAGAGCGATTGAGAATCATGCCGACACCGCCAATATTGACGGGGAAGGGTATTATTTCTCACGGGAACCCGTTCCGCAAGGAATTCTTCATGCTGCCGATATGTCCTTCGCCTTTCCCGCGCATGAACTGGATGCTTATGACAGCCTGCTCTGCGAAGGCCAGGTCATCGAGTTGTCCGCCGGTCCATGCAAGGGCATCATGCTTCTTGGCTGCAGCACCTTCGGCGACTACCAATCCGCGCTGACCGTTGAGTTCGATGACCAGTCCGCGCTGGATCTGAAGTTCGGCTTTTCGGACTGGTGGACATATACGCCGGTAGACGGCGAAATCATCGCCTGGCGATCCAAGGCGAGGCGCAGAGGGACGGGCGAACTGCCTACCGAGACGAATCTGTACGCCAAGAAAATTCCGTTCCCTGCCGTCCGCACCCCTGTGAGACTGCGGCTGCCGGATTTGCCGAACATCCATCTGTTTGGCATCACCCTGTGGAAGTAGTGTGCTCCGGCGAGCTCTCCGCGCTATTTCCATCAGTTACAGCCGGCTGGACGGGGGCGCTCCTCACGCTTGTGCGGCAGCGTCCCCTTGCCGCAGCTGTTCATCCTTCGGCAGCCAGATGGCCAGCACGCCCAGCAGCGGAAGCAAGCCCGATACCTTCATGACCAGGCTGATGCTGGTCATATCCGCAATGCCCCCGAGAACAGCTGCACCGACCCCTCCTATGCCGAAAGCAAGCCCGAAGAACAGTCCGGACACAAAACCGATTCTTCCCGGAAGCAGCTCCTGCGCGTAGACCACGATAATGGAAAACGCAGACGACAGAATAAAGCCGGCCAACACAGCCATGATCCCTGACCAGAAGAGGTTCGAGTAGGGCAGCAATAGCGAGAAGGGGGCTGTACCCAAGATTGACCACCATATAATCGTACGTCTGCCGAAGCGGTCGGCCATGGGGCCACCCAGGAATGTGCCGACGGCTGCAGCCGCCAGGAAGGCAAACAGATAAAACTGAGCGTTGCGAATCGACACGCCGTAATCATCAATTAAGAAAAATGTATAGTAGCTCGTAATACTGGAAATATAGACGTTCTTGGAAACAACGAGCGTCATAAGTATGACCATTGCCCACGCTACTCGCTGTTTGGACAGAAGCGGCCTATTTGCCCGATTGTTGTTGCCCGCGCGCGCTTTCACCTTCGGTTTGGGCACAGCAAGCTGTTGCTTGTACCACTTGGCTACGTACCATTGGATCAGAATGCCGGTGATCGCGACGAACACGAACCAGATCACGCCCAACTGCCCGATATGTACGAACAGGAGGGCTGTCATAATGGGACCCAGCGAGCTGCCCAAATTGCCGCCTACCTGAAAGATGGATTGCGCAAGGCCGCGTCTTTGGCCTGCTGCCAAATATGCGACTCTCGATGATTCCGGATGGAAGATCGCCGATCCGATACCGAGTGCGGTAACAGAAAGCAGGATCAACGCATAATGGGGCGCAAGGGCAAGGCCGACGATGCCTATAAGCGTAAAGCAAACGCCGATAGGCAGGATGCTCGGCATGGGCCGCTTATCCGCAAATTGGCCGATCAAAGGCTGGAGCAAGGATGCCGTCAAATTCATCGCCAGCGCGATGATGCCGATCTGCGTATAGGTTAAGCTCAGCTCATCGCGCAATATCGGGAATAGGGCAGATACCGTCGACTGCATCGTATCGTTCAGCAGGTGAACGATGCTGATTGCGAACAGAATGGGGAAAACCGTTCTACTTGCGGATGGGCTCGACGACTCGGCTTGGGTTGCAGCAGGTTTCGCATTGTTCAAGAGAAGGACATCCTTTCCTATTTTTCAGCTGATGAAAGTATGAGCAGGAATATAACAGAGATTTTTTAGGTTGTAAAGGCAGTTTTTTTATGAAAATAAGGAAGGGAAGAGAATTGGCAATAGTCAGAATTCACTTTATACTTATACCTGTCTCGTTACATTCGTAAAGGGCTCATGTTAGTGGAAGGATGATAAGACTGTGGACATACCTGATCTTAATCTATTTATGATGTGTGCATCGTTCAATACGACTGCGGCTCGTACAATGCCGCCAGGGTTCCATATAAGAACGTGCAGAAAGAACGAGTTGGACATCTGGAAGGACATCCACTTCGATGATCCTCACACTGCGGCGCAATACCGAGATTTTATGACGAAGTATTTCGAGGATGTGTATGCGAGCAAAGGGGACTTGTTCTATGAAACCTGCCTATTTGTGTGCAACACGGAAGATGAGCCGATAGGTACCTGCTTCATCTGGAAGGCCTATAACCAGGTTCAAACGCTGCATTGGTTCAAGGTAGTGAAAGCGTACGAGGGAAGGGGGATCGGCAGGGCGCTGCTGTCCATAGTCCTGCAGCGGCTTAAGAAGGAAGACTATCCTGTATATCTCCACACGCAGCCTTCCAGTTTTCGGGCCATTAAGCTGTATGCGGACTTCGGCTTTTGCCTGTTGTCTGACCCGGTAATCGGAGGCAGACAGAACGACTTGGAAGCATGCCTGCCTATTCTGGAGCAACATATGCCTGAGGAAGACTTCAGGAAGCTGCAAGTTTGCAAAGCGCCGCAAGCATTTCTGGATGCGGTCCGTTCATCGGAGGTTCATGAGTTCTGATTGAGTGAGGACTGCGAAGCCGACAATCTGGCGTCAATCGTTCTATTGCAACAGTTGGACAAATCTATGAAACAGGAGAGATGTATATGGCAGGCACTATCATCAACCCAATCTTGCCGGGGTTTAATCCGGATCCGTCATTTTTGCGCGTCGGAGAGGACTATTACATTGCGACTTCCACCTTCGAGTGGTTTCCAGGCGTGCAAATCCATCATTCCAGGGATCTCGTTCATTGGGAGCTGATCGCCCATCCGCTGCAGCGTTTGTCACAGCTCAATATGACCGGGAATATCAATTCAGGGGGCATCTGGGCGCCTTGCCTCAGCTATGACGAGGGCACCTACTATCTGATCTACACGGATGTCAAGTCGAGAAGGGGCGCCTTCAAGGACACGCACAACTACCTGGTGACCGCCAAGGATATCAGAGGCCCTTGGTCTGATCCCGTATATTTGAACAGCAGCGGCTTCGATCCTTCGCTGTTTCATGATGAGGATGGACGCAAATGGCTGCTGAACATGCTGTGGGATTTCCGGAAGGGCAGGAACGCTTTCGCCGGAATCCTGCTTCAGGAATATTCTGTCGAAGCCCGGCAGCTTATTGGCCCGGTTTACAATATCTTCAAAGGGACCGCATTGGGGTTGACTGAGGGGCCCCATTTGTACAAGCGCAACGGATACTACTATTTGATGACCGCTGAGGGCGGCACCCAGTATGAGCATGCGGTGACGGTCGCACGGGCGAAGTCCATTACCGGGCCTTATGAGACGGACCCGGCAGGACCGATGCTCACCAGCAAGGGGCATCCCGAGCTTCCGTTGCAGAAGGCAGGCCACGGGTCATTGGTCGAGACCCATACGGGCGAATGGTATTTGGCGCATCTATGCGGACGCCCCGCAGCAGCCCGGTATTGCATATTGGGAAGGGAGACGGCTCTGCAGCGGTGCGGCTGGACAGAAGATGGCTGGCTGCGATTGGCGGATGGCGGGAATGCGCCCTCAGTTGAAGTGCAGGCGCCTGCGATTCCGGCGGCCCCAGTCAAGCCGATTCCGGAGAAGGACGACTTCGATGAGTCGGAACTTTCCCTGCATTGGAACACATTAAGACTGCCGCCTGATCCGTCATGGCTGTCCCTGACTGCGAGAACAGGCTACTTGCGCTTGTCGGGACGGGAATCGATGAGCTCGCTGCATGCGCAAAGCCTGGTAGCGAGACGCCAGCAATCCTTCCATTTCGAAGCGGAGACGGCAGTTGAATTTGAACCTGAGCATTTTCAGCAAATGGCGGGACTCATACTCTATTACGATACAGACGATTATGTTTACTTGCGCCTGACCCATCTGGAGGGTGTGGGGAAGGTTCTAGGCATTATACAGTCGATTGCCGGACAGTATGACGAGCTGCTGGATGAGGAAGTGGTAGTGGAGGGGAACGAGCGCTGCTATCTGAAAGCCGTTGTTCATCGCGAGCGCCTGCAGTTTCACTACTCGTTGGACGGGGAGGCTTGGAAAAATGTGGGTCCGGCAATTGGTATTCGGCATCTGTCCGACGATTATGCGGATCTCATCCGCTTCACAGGCAATTTCGTCGGCGTCTGTGTGCAAGACTTGGCTGGCACGCGAAAGCATGCGGATTTTGATTACTTCCGGTATAAAGAGTTGTAAAGCTGTGGATGTGGCCTGAGAATCAGAGTCTCTCAAGACATATGATTGATCTGAGCCGATTTCGCCGCCTCACACACTTGACTGTCGCTTGCATCCGGATTCGTCATGCGGACGTTGACCGCGATCATCGTGTCGAACAGGAAGGAGTCCTGGCATAGAACATACGGATGATGAGGGGATAGCGATGAGGCGCGACAATCTTTTCTCTCAGCTATAAATTGTATCAATATGTTATACTCATTGTAATCTCTTTCTTGAAGATTTCGAATCTTGAGAGAAAACATCGAATGATAAGGGGGACAAGAAATGAGAGACACTGTACTTTTGGCAAAGAAAACTTTCATTCTGCTTCTTTGCATTCCTGTCTGGTTCATGACATTTTCAATTCATGCGCATGGACTTGATGTTTACGAGAATTTTGTTAAAGCTGGCGCGGGAAAATGGTATTCCATGGCGTTGACAGAAAACGGGACATTGTATTACTGGGGGAATGACGCTCAATACGAGGTGAATGCTGACAGTCCTGACGGCACCAACATAGCTGTTCTCGGAAAGGAAGGGGAGTGGACAGACTTCTCTGCGGGGATGTACCATTTTGTAGCAGTGAAAAAAGATGGAACGATGTGGAGCGCAGGCTTCAATGATGCTGGCCAATTGGGGACTGGCCATACGGAAACCCGTTTGGACTTGCAGCAGATCGGCAAGGGAACGAAGTGGAGCAAGGTTTCTACTAACTATGCTCATAATGTTGCTCTGGCCCAGGATGGCACCCTATGGGCATGGGGGGCGAATTGGAACGGTCAGCTGGGCAATGGGACAACCGCTCAGAGCAATGTTCCGATTAAGATTGGCAGAGACAATGATTGGAGTGATGTGACTGCTGGAGAGCGATTTACAATTGCCCTGAAACAGGATGGCTCGATGTATGGCTGGGGCGCGATGTTTGGCGGACGGCTTGGCGTGGGCCATACGAGTGCAGATCTCCAGAAGACTCCGCGAAAGTTGAATGATAGCAAGTGGAAAACAGTGTCGTCAGGGAGTGCGCAAACCTGGGCAATCCGATCCGATGGCACATTGTGGCTTTGGGGCTTTAAGGGATTCTTCTTTGAGAACGAGGATGACGATCCGTATTTCCTGGTGCCGGAGCAAGTCGGCAAGGACAACGATTGGAAGATGGTTTCTGCGCAGGACGGCTTGTATGGATTGGGGATTGTAGCCCTCAAGCAAGACGGATCGCTTTGGGGGTGGGGCTTCCATGCGGGGACAGAAGCGTTCGAGAAAATTGGCGACAGCAAGGAATGGATGTCCATTTCGCATAACAGCTATGATTCCGGGCATATGCTGGCCATCAACCATGACGGGTCATTGTGGGGCTGGGGCATCAATTACAGCGGACAGCTGACACAAGGTAAGCTCCCCGAGGATGAATGGGACAACTCGTATGAGAATATTGTAGAGATTTTTCCATCGATCCAGTTGCAAGTCAACGACGTGCATGTGGCGAATCAATCCGGAGCCAGATCATTTGTTGATCGGGGCAGGACGTTAACGCCGTTGCGCGATGCCTTGACAGCGATGGGCGTTACGGACATTCACTGGGACGGAGCCAATCAGACAGTCACGGCTACGAAAAATGACACGACCCTCAAACTGAAGGTTGGGGAAAGCGAGCTTTACGTCAACGGTGAATTGTATGACCGTCTGGAGGTTCCTGCCGTGGAGAAGAATAGCCGGATTTTCATTCCGTTACGGGCAGTAGCGAACGCCTTCCAGTATGAAGTAACCTTTTCCAAAGAGACGAACACCATAAATTTAACGGAACGATAACCTTTGATCCGACTTGCTTGAGATATGAGAGCGATATGGGTTGGATGACCAGTTACTCAGCCTTGATGGGCCTTGCGCCTTTCGAGGCTTTTTTCTTCTTGTTCCATCGGCAAAGCACCGACCGGCCGGATAACAGACTCGCAGTTGCGCTTTTTTTATCCTGTATTTTTTTCAGCCGCAGTGCGGTATATTTAATGTAGATATTTATTTATAAAATTATGAATTTTCAGAATTTAAGGAGGTTTATGGATACCATGGAGCTGACCAATAGCAAGAGAGTGCTGCGCTCATCCAGCTATGTGATGATCGAGCAAACAGCCGAGGAGCAGGAAGAGAACGACCGAAGAAGCGGCAGGGCGCTTGAGAAGCTCAACTTCATCCGGCAAGTGCGCATGAAGCCCGAGGATGTCGAGAGAGCCAAAGCATGGACCCTGCGACAATTGGGCGCAGCTGAGAACACTTGGGTGGAAGAGAGCTTCGGCAGGCTGATCCGCATTGTAGGCATCTTGCACGAGAACGAAGGCAAGCCTGTGAGTAATTTAGCGCTTGCTTCGCTTGCCTCTCCTATTCCTTCACGGTTCCTTTCCGATATTGCCGCGTTAATGGCAGAGAGGGATGACCGAGGGAATCTGGCGTTCCTCGTTGAGGCATTCAAGAAGCGAATGAAGACAGCACCGGTAGGGCAGCTTCACCTGGAACGAATTGAGATGTATCCCGTTGGCGTGGAACGCGGCGAGCTCATGTACACGGTACCGCTTGCGCCTAAGGAAACGGTTACGATTTCTCACAAGGAATGGGCGACGACAAGCGAAGAGTACGAGCGCATTATCCAGGATTATTTCGAAAGCTACAGCGAGCGAGGTGTCGCGGAAAAGACGGATGCATCCATATCGACGGAAAACGAGTCGAAGCACGCCAGCGCCTTCAACTTCTCCGCGCAGGTGAGCGGAAGCTATGGCCCCGTATCGATGACCGTAGCAACAGGACTGAACAATAATGCGGAGAATCGGCAGGTGGTGAAGGACAGCACCCAGCGTGCCCGTGAAGTGACGGAGAAGGCCTCTGCCAGAACGCGGCAAGAGCATAAGGTTTCCTTCAAGCTCGAAACGAAGCGAGGCGTTGAGGACAGCTCGTTCCGTACTATTACGAATCCGCATGATGACCGCGCGCTGCGCATTGACTACTACCGCATGATGCGGAAGTGGCGGACTGATCTGTTTCGGTATGGCCTGCGTCTGACCTTTGACATCGTCATTCCGAATCCGGGAGCCCGGCTGTGGGCGCTGCATCGGCGGGTGCGGGAGCTGGATGAGCGGGTGCGCCAGCCCTTCGTGTTCACTTTGAAGCTTGATGGCTTGACCGAGGACAATTGGAAGGCAGAGGCCGATAAATATGGAGCGGTCATCGAACCGCCGCCGCCGAAATCGATACCGATTAGCATCACTCGCTCTCTCCAAGACCCTAACGGGGGGATGGAAATTTTCGAGTTTGCCGCTCCCGATGGCTATCGAATGGACAGCAGCGGAGTTCGAATTGAAGGCATGTGGTTAGGCCCTGACAATCCCAGCTTGATGTTCCCGCCAGCCACGAGTTTGCAGGTTAGTCCCTATACCGTCACTTCCGCAGAGAAAGGCGGCACCTTCACAGGGAGTTCGACCGGTTCAGGGAGCGGCAAGCACGGCAGTTTTTTCATGTACTACTCGAAGGTCAACCGAGTCACCATTACGGTAGGGATGGGGGCTGTTAGAGAGCAAGGGACGCTCGAAGCTTGGCGGACCAAAGGCTGGACAGCGCTGCGCGATACAGCGTTTGCCAAATGGCAGGATGAAATCGCCAGACTTCAAGCGGAACGCGATCGGCTATGGATGGAGCTGTCGGGCAAGGACACGCTGACGCTGCGCCGCCTGGAGCGTGAGGAGCTCATTCGCCAGACGCTGCATTGGATCATTGGCGAACAGTTTGATCCCGCCCCTTCCGAAGTAGGGAAGATCCTGAAGAAGCTGGTGGAGATGGAACAGCACCAGCTTCCTGATGAAATGCCGAACGCCGACGCAGCCCGCCAGCTTTCGAAGGACGAATGGGCGACTGCGGCAGGATTCGGGGACATCGTCAAGTATCTCCACCATGCGGTTGAATGGGAGAACCTGCTTTATTTCCTTTATCCGTATTTCTGGGGCTCGGACGACATGGCGCGGGAGAAGATGCTGTTCGAGCATCCGGACGTCAACCATCGGGATTTCCTTCGGGCAGGCTATGCGCGCATCGTGATTCCGGTCAGGCCGGGCTTTGAGGAGTCCTTCACCAACCTGATCAATACCGGCGTGTTCTCCGACCAGGATAAGACGCCTTATATGACGATTGCGGAGGAGGTAGCGAACTTCGCCCGCACGAATTATGCCAGCATCCCGCCTGCCAATCCGGAGAAGCATGCGCGGCCGCTGCTTCATCCGGAGCAGCGCAAGACCTGGGATACGATGCAGAAAGTCATTAAGCTGATTGAAGATTATTACGATACCCACCGCGCCTATCCGGCCGACTTGTCGGTACTGCCGGGCGCACCATTCCAGGATGCCTGGAACCATGATTTGGTCTATAAGAATCCGGGCAGCAGCCACGACTATGATCTCCTCTCCTTAGGTGCGGATCATACAGCAGGCGGTGAAGGAGTCAATGCGGATATGTCCGCCGCCGCAACGGCGTCTCTGGTGGCGAGCTGGTTCGATTACACGCCGACCAGCGGCATAGATATTGAGATACAGAATAAGTTTGACGAAGATGAAGAGGGTTAATCAGAAGCCGGATGAGGCTGTGCCTGTCAGGCGGGAAGCTCTAGCTGTTTCCGCCCGCCTTGGCATGCATGAACATAGGCGAGGTGGAAAATGAAAACCGTTACCAGGTGCATGGCGCCGATCTATGCGAATGCAGGAGATCCGGGCGCGCCGAATGAGATGTCCCCGATCCATGCCAGTGCCTTCGGGCTGAAGATCGTCGAAGCGCCCATTGTTCTTGACTATCTCAAGGAAACTTCCGCGATCGTCCAGAATGTGCATGCCCCTCAGAGCAGCTTGTTCAATGACTGGTGGGATACGCTCCGCAAGGAGGATTACGTGAATATGCTGGTTCGGCGCCACAAGAGCCTGAAAGGATTGGCAGAGAAGCTGCAGGCGGATAAAAGACTGCCTTGGCCGGATATCTCCACCTATAAAGGGGTAAGTCCTGCTCGCCTTGCCTATGGCGACGTCATCGGCCGCAAAAGACAAACTGGCGAACGCAGCGAATTTTACGATATCAAGCCTAACAGCAAACCGGGCATCCGGGCGGCAGAGCAGAAAGTCCAACGTTTACTGGACAGCTATAGGCGGCACGGACTCGCCGGCATCTACAAACCGGGAGAGTTTTATCCGCAGGGAAGAAAGAAGAAAATCTATGTCAGCGATAAATTCCAGGCCATCTTCCTCTACCTCATCCATATTCTTCTGCCGAAACTCAACGTCGAGTTTCTTGATATGTACATACATGTGGAGCGAAGGTTCGCGGGATGCTTGCTCTACGAGATCTGTGTCACGTTCAGACGGCCGGAGCAGGATTGGAAAGAGGTGGATGACTGGGAAGTGGCTGCTTTTTGCATCCGCAATTTCTTGCGCGCGCATACAATCGGCGAGACTGCCGAGGTCCGTAAGCAAGCTATGGCGTATGCAGATCAATTGGCGCCTGTCGGCAGCGATATCGGGGATTACAGGCCGAGAGGAACCTTGAAGGGGCTGGACTTGAAAAAGGTTCCGCTGCTTCAGGTTCGTGCCGAATCGATATCTTCCGAGCTGGAAGGCAAGGCGAGTGTTGCGGGGATTCGCGATGTGATGTATTCGAGGCTCATGGGAAAGCCCGGCGACCGCTACTTCTTGTGCTGCGACGAGACATACTACCAGCAGTCTATCCAATTGCCAGCCCTTGTGAAGGTGCAGTCGCAGATCAACCTGCTTAAGCTGAACCGAACGATGAAAGGCGCTTATGCATCAGGCGCGCTGCCGGATCTCATTCAGATCTCCGCCTTTACATTCAAGGAAGTCAATCAAGCTAATCTCCACATATTGAAAGAAGTCGCCCAATACGTGGTCGATCATCCCACAGAAACCGTCGTCGTCGTATCGGTGGTTGTCCTGGTGACCGGGCTGCTGCTCATCACGCTCATGAGCGAGGGAGCGGCTGCGCCCATTACGGCGCCTGCGATTGGCACCTTGTCGGAGACGGCCTCCGGTATGGTCGCGGCAGCGAATACGGCCAGAACAGCTGTCATGGCCACAAGCGTCATGGCTGAAACAGGTGCTGTATCGACACCCGTCTCGGCCGTCGCCGATTCCCTGCTCGTTGCGGAAGCGACCGGCACTGCGCAAGTCCCAACTGTGCTAACATGGGCTCGTCATGTCGCTGCACTTGGCGCCAGGGCGGAAGGAGAAGTATTAGCAGCCAAAGCGCAAAGCGTGATCGATGAGATGCTGGTGAAAGCGCTGAGTGAAGCGTCCAAGGAAGCGATGAAGAAGGCAGCAGTCGAAGTAGCCGGGGGGACAGCGCTGTCTGTCATTGGATTATCGTCCACACCTGCTTATGCAAGCGCAACATCAGCCTCCAACGCTTTGGCTAAAGATAAGAATGAAGAAGGAGCACAGTCTAATTCTCTTGGGCGGTTAGCGGCTAATTCCCCGGTAGGGCGCTTGTTTCTGGTGAAGACGAAGAAGGCATTTCTCTACCCATATCGAGAGATCCCCAAAATGCACGAACAATTCGATGTTCACTATTTCGCTGATGACAATACAATTCGTTCGGAGAACGAAAAAAAACCTCTTGAAAAAGCGAGACTTCTCGGTATTTTGCATGTCGAATAAAAGCAGGCTATTCTCGGTTGACACGCAAATCTTCTGCTATCCAGTACCAGCCCATTTATGAAAGCGAAGGTTGAACACAAAGTGGTTGTGAAAAAGCTATACTTATTATAAAATTAAGAATACTCGTTAAATTAGGGATCAAACAAAATTGCAGGATGCAAAGGGGATTGATAAGTCAACGACTTATGATCGTTTGAGGGACAAGATCGAATCTATTTACAATGAGTACGCAACGATATGCTTGGTTGGATCTGTCCGGCTTCCCGTTCATGTAGATAAGCAGAACATCGAAAGAGACAACCTTGCCTGATTGAACATCATTGTTGTATGCAGCCCTTGCTATTACGAATGCGCTTTCGAATTTCATGAACTTGACAAAAGGAAGTGGAAGTAGTGAGGAAAGTTCTAGAGGTATTTGACCCGCCAATCATTTCTTATTACCATCATGCTCATTATTTATCAATGGTTGATACAAAGGAACAATATGAAGGTTGGTTTTTGAGTAATTTCATTCAATTGAAATGTTTTCATGACTTACCTACAAATAGGTTGTCGCAACTTGATTTTTTCCATGAAACATATTTCTCGCAATATGACGACTTCTTGGAAGATGTAGTGCGAATATATCCCGGGGGAGTAATACGATTTATCATTGATGCGATTAATCGAAACGAATACGTAGAAGCTATCCTGAACGACTACTATATCCCGCACTCTGAAAGATACCTGGTATCAAATTATGATCATAATATACTAGTCTATGGGTATGACACTTCCCAAAACATCTTTTACACTCGTTTCATAGGTAAGAAGCACTATACCGATTACGAAATTACTTTTGACGAACTAGAAACAGCTTTTTTGCAACAAAAAGGTGTGCCTATACAGGCCTATTATTTTAACCTTTTCAATTATTCGAATGGCAAGCCGCAGTTTGATATGAAACGGATCATTCGGTACTTGGAAGATTATTTGGCATCATCATATCGATATAAACAAACACAGTTTGCGTTAGGGCTAGAGGTCTATGAATACATAGCTAAATACTTGGTGGAATTGCGCGAAAAGCGAACATATTATGATATTCGTCCGCTGCATTTGTTGTGGGAACATAAAGCGATTATGCTCCGCAGAATTATATACTTAAAAAATATTGAAGCATTAAACGAAGAAACGGCATGCATAGAAGACTTTGAAAAATTAGCTAAAATAGCGTTGAGTGCAAGAAATCTTCTTTTGAAATATTCAATAACGAATAAACCCAATTTATTAGATGAAGCGATAACGATAGTGATGGATATTAAATCTCAAGAAAGGGAATTATTACAAAAGGTTGTTGCCGAATTACGGAGTAAATTCTCGTTGTGAGCCTTGTCCGAATTATGAAAAATAAGTTGAGTCCAGAAGGTCAATATCAGCCGTTCTTGTAAAACTTATTGTTCTGATGTTGTTTTAGAATGGGATAGGCCATGGGATCTCCGCAATTGAGAATATTCTTCGTATTGAAGCCGAGTAAGACTTGGAAGGTTTTCAGTGTCGAATAGCAGATTAACAATAATGAATAAGTGCCTACACTTGAACAACAAAATACAAGTAATTTGATTTAGCCGGAAAGCCCATACCTCTGCTTTCCGGCTTATACAGTTTTATGAATGAAGATAGCTACGAGGGGGAGCTTGAAAACCCACTATCTTTGAATCTGTATACGTATGTGCATAATAATCCGCTCACTAACATTGATCCTACCGG